>NZ_DATHGC010000325.1:0-12704 GCF_035317785.1 Pedobacter sp.
ATTATAAAGCGGGGCAGATGAACGTAGAAGGAACGAGAAATACGCTATCACAAAACATCCTGCCAAACGGGCTGATCAACAACAGCTCCGACCAGGAGTTTGACAACCGCATTTTCAGGCAGAAGCTGGACGCCGCTCTTACGATAAAAATGGATTCAACGAGCACGCTTAAGATCATGGCAGATGGGTCAGTAAACAATTCCAATACCAGCGACAGTTTCAGTTCTTTGAGTCTGCGGGAAGACGGCACAAAAATCAACACCGGCGAACGAAGCCTCACAAATGACGCGAACAAACAGGCTTTCAATATCTCCGCATTCTGGACCAAGAGACTGAAAAAAAAGGGCCGGACTTTTTCCCTGCAGATCAAAGAAACTGTTACCAAATCTGACAGCGAAGGGTTTTTGAACTCGACCAACGAATTTTTCAACACCAGCAATATATCTGACAGTACCAGGGTTGTCGATCAGCAAAAGATCAATAAAACTACAGGTAATGTACTGAACAGTAACCTTACTTATACCGAACCCCTCTCCAAGACCACTTCCCTGATCTTAAACTACGGATTGGGCATCAACAACAGCCGTTCAGACCGCAGGTCGTACAACAAATCGGCCTCGGGGGCCTATGATGACCTGGATCTGCAGTTTAGCAATGACTTTAAACTCGATCAGCTTTCCAATAAGGCCGGCGTCAGCATGAACTATACCAGGGACAAAACCACGGTTAATTTTGGAACAAACGTTACCGCCGTCCGGTTCAATCAGCTTGACAGCTATACCGGCAATTCCTTCAAAAGAAATTTCATCAACTGGAACCCGCAGGCGAGGTATTCTTACCGCTTCTCCCAGCAGAAATCCATCAGGTTCGGTTATTACGGCTATACCAACCAGCCGGGCATTGATGACATACAGCCGGTAAGGGTAAATACAGATCCGCTGAACATCAAACTTGGCAATCCCGGGCTAAGACCGTCTTACAATAATAGCTTTAACCTGAGCTACAGTTCGTACAAGATCCTGAGCGAGCAGTCGCTATGGGTTTCTGGAAATTACAGTTTCACTTTCAACCCCATCACCAACAATACCACAACAGACCAGGCCTCCGGTAAGACCACCTATCAGTCGGTTAACCTGAGCAGCAAACGCCCGTCAAATTACAACTTTAACCTCTCTACAGACAAGAAGATCAAAGCGCTGGACCTTAGTGTTGGCGTAGATCTGGGTTATAACGGCAGTGTCAACTATAGCCTCACCAACAACGTGACCGCCAACACCAGCAGCAATACCTACAGAGGAGGCCTGAATATTTCCAAATACAAAGAGAAAAAATACAATTTCCGCATCTCAGGCGGTCCCAATTACAACTCCATCAATTCATCCCTGCAAAATAACAACAACAATGACGGCTGGGGTTTCAATGGCAACGGTAACGTCAATGTTTACCTGCCAGGCAAAATAGAGATCGGCACCGATGGAAATTACGAGTTCAAAGCAGGCACACAAACTTTCAACCAGGACCTGAGCCGCTTTATCTGGAATGCATTCATGAGCAAGAAGTTCCTCAAAGGAGAAAACCTTAAAGTTTCCCTGTCCGGCAAAGACCTGCTCAATCAGAACGTAGGATTCAGCAGGTTTGCGAATTCTAATATGGTTACACAAAACAGTTACACCACCATACAAAGGTATTTTTTACTCTCTGTAAGCTGGGATTTTAACAAAATGGGTGGCGCGGCTGCCAAATAATGCTCAGGATATGAAGAATACGATCATCACCATACTTTGTCTGCTTGCCATGGCAGGCAATTCAGCGGCACAAAACGCCAGGTTCACGACCAGCGGAGTCATCGAATTTGAGAAAAGCGTCAATATGTTTGCGATGATGAAAAAGAACATCAGCGAAAACACGGGGTCATTCTGGCAGGAACTGTACGATAGCTACAAGAGAAACCAGCCGCAATTCAAATTGTTAAAAAGCACACTCAGTTTTACCGGGGACAAGACCTTATTTACCCCTATTGTTGAAAGCGAAGCGGGCGCAAGGAATTACTTTTCCAATGACCCGATGGTTACCCAAAACAATACCATCTATTCGGACCTGACAACAGGATTATTTACAACCCAGAAGAAGGTTTATGAAGAAACCTTTCTGCAGAAAGACAGTATCCGTAAAATAAACTGGAAGCTCACCAGCGAAATGCGCACCATAGCCGGATATGAATGCCGCCGGGCAAATGCCATCATCCTGGATTCTATCTATGTAGTGGCTTTTTACACCGATAAGATTCCGGTATCCGGCGGGCCGGAATCCTTTACCGGACTGCCGGGAATGATCCTTGGCGTTGCACTTCCTCATGAGAACATCACCTGGTTTGCAAAGACCGTAGCGGATAAGCCTGTAACAGTGGCAGAACTTAAAGTGCCTGCCAAAGGCAAGGCGACAGACTACAAAGGCCTGAGGAAGATCATAGACGATGCCCTGAAGGGCTGGGGAGATTATGCGCGCTCTGCCTTAAAAGCATTTACGCTTTAAAAGGACGAGCTGTTAGTTGACCAGTAATTTATAACCTTTGCCGTGTACATTTAGTATTTCGACCTTAGGGTCTTCACGCAGGTATTTTCTGAGTTTGCTCAAAAACACATCCATACTGCGCCCATTAAAATAATTGTCGTCATGCCAGATGCTCAGCAATGCTTCTTCCCTGGTCAGCACAGAATTCTTTTTCAGGCATAACAGCTGCAGCAGCTCTGCCTCTTTGGTTGAAAGCTTCTGCTGCTGGCCTTTATAATGGATCATCTGTGTGGTATAATCAAAGGAATAGTCGCCGATCTGAAACTGTGTTTGGACAGGTCCGGTATCAGCCGGTTCCTTTGCCGCAACCCTTTTCAGTAAGGCATTGATCCTGAGCAGCAGTTCCTCTATTCTAAATGGCTTGGTAATGTAATCATCGCCCCCAAGGTCATAGGCAGAGGCCTTATCTTCCATCATGGCTTTGGCCGTTGCAAAGATAATGGGCACATTCTGATCTATCTTCCGAATCTCTTTACCCAAGGTAAAACCATCTTTCTTCGGCATCATCACATCCAGGATACAAAGGTCAAATCCCTGCTTGGTAAATGCCCGCAACCCTTCATCACCATCCACACACAGCATCACATCAAACTTTCCCTTGATCTGCAGGTAGTCCTGCAACAGCAAGCCCAGGTTTGGATCATCTTCTACCAGTAGGATTCTTTTCATGCGTCGTTAATTTTGGTTTAGGGGTAAACTGATTTCAAATTTAGTTCCTTTATCCTTCTCACTGTTCACTTTTATCGTGCCGCCCATCTGCGTAATGATGTCCTGAACATAATTCAGACCCAGACCAAATCCCTTTACATCATGCAGGTTGCCCGTTGGCACCCTGTAGAACTGATCAAAAATACGCCTGGTCTGGTCCCTGGTCATCCCGATACCCTCGTCAGTGATTTCAATATAAAGATGTCTGGCTGTATCCCTCGTGCTGATGGTGATTTTAGGAATACCGGCACTGTATTTATTTGCATTGTCGATCAGGTTATAGATCACATTAGAAAAGTGAAGCTCGTCTCCAAATATGACCGGGTTGACCGCATTCAGCTGCAGGTCCACAATTGCATTTTTCTTTTGCAGCTGCAGGTCCATGCTGTCTGTCACGACCAGGATCAGGTCATTTACGTTCAGCTCTTCATGTTCCAGTTTCAGTTCTTTTTTCTCCAGACGGGCTATGCTCAGTACCCGTTCTATATGATTACCAAGTCTTACATTTTCATCATAGATGATGCCTGCCAGCCTGCTGATACGTTTCTTATCTTCAACGATCTCAGGGTCTTTCAGCGCCTCACTGGCTATCATAATAGTAGCCACCGGAGTTTTAAACTCATGCGTCATGTTATTGATGAAATCGGTTTTCATTTCAGAGATCTTTTTCTGCCTGATGATGGCGTAAATGGTGTAGGCAAAGATAAAGACAAGCACCAGCAACAAACCTGCGGATGAAGCCATTGTTGCCCACATATTGCCCAGTATCAGTGAGTTTTTATTTGGAAAGCTTATGAAAAGCAAGCCTGGATCCCGAAAAATGTCATTGCCGAACAGGGGAATCTTGTATACATTTTTTGAAAATCCGCTGCTGCCGGTCTGATGGGCAGCCTGGCTATACAGCAATGAATCCTTGCTGGCCAGTTTTACCCAAAAATCATAATCTATATTGATATTCCTGTTGAGCAGTTCCTTCTTGATCAGCGTATCGAGATTGTCTTTAGGAATCCGCTGTTCAATAGGGATACTTGCCTGCCGCATTTCTTTGGCTACATCTTCCAGGTAATTCAGGCTATTGTCCTCCAGTATCACGGTATCTTCCATCAGTGCCTTAAGCCCCTGTCTGTATTTCTGCCCCGCGACCTGATCTTCCCTTTTAAAGTCAAACGCTGTTTCGGGTGTAATCTGTTCAAGCGTGATCGCCATCGGAATTAAATTCTTTGGATTATAGACAAGATATCTGATGCTGTCCGGCAGCTTGCCAGGGACTAAAGAAAATGTTGAGGTCTTTTTTGGAGTGATCGTTTGATTGATCTTACCGCTGATCACATTCCCAAATTCATCAGAAAAAACGTCAACCTGCACTTGCAGGGAAGATTTCCCGTTATTATGTATACTTGTGATTTGCTGAAAAACATCTTCCGGAATCAGTTTCGGCATCGGGAAACTGACCCTTACCAGGCTGTCCCGCATGTTCAGATCTGCAATGATCTTTTCCTGCTGCCTTAATTTGCGCTGTGCCTCTTCATCCTTATACCGTTCTTTAAAATCGACAATCCGCTGGGCCCGGGCCCTGAAATCCTGCTCCCGTTCCTTCCTGAGTTCGTAATCTTTTTTAGTAATGTGATTGGCCGCGTATCGCTTTTGCACTTTGCTGGCCACGTCATTCAGCGCTTCATTGACATTCTGTTCAAAGAGCTGCGATTTTAAGTTATAGGCCTCCCTGATGTAATACAATTGCATTACAAACACACCCAACAACGCTGCCGTCATTAGGGTAGTGATTATCCAGAGACTCCTTTTCTTCATTATTATATATAATTACTCAAAATTAACGAAGGAACGAGAGAAAAGGTTTTATTTAACAAAATTTAACAGAAGGGGCTGATATGAAGTAAGATCCCAGGAGACTGCTACTTTCTTTCTAGTGCATATCGCCACACGACGGCACTCAAGACACTTCCCAGAATAGGTGCAGCAATAAATAACCATAGCTGAGTTGCAGCTATTCCACCAACCAATAGTCCGGGACCTATACTCCTCGCCGGATTTACCGATACGCCGGTGACCATAATGCCTACTATATGAATCAGCACCAAACTCAATCCAATTGATATACCTGCAAAGCCACCATGTATGTTTTTTGAGGAGGTAGATCCGAAAATAACAAACAGGAATATAAAAGTAAAAACTGTTTCAGCGACAAACCCTGCTTGCAGGCTGTAATTTCCCGGTGAAGCATCGCCGTAGCCATTTTGCCCTAAACCATTAACTGCAAGACTGTATCCTTCTTTACCGGACGCAATGAGCAACAGAATGCCTGCCCCGGCCAGAGCTCCAAGTATTTGGGCAACAATATAAACCATTGCTTCTTTTGCTTTCATTCTACCAGCCACCACCATTCCAATAGAAATAGCCGGATTAATATGACACCCGGAGATATGACCAATCGCATACGCCATTGCCACCACCGATAGGCCAAAGGCAAAGGATATACCCAACAGGCCGACTCCTGTTGCGCCATTTGCCCCTGCAATTACTGCGCTCCCGCAGCCCATTAAAACAAGAACGAGTGTACCAAAAAATTCTGCAGAGAATTTCGAGAAAGTGTTTGTTTCCATGTTAATTTTTTTTAGTTTACAGATTAAAAATAATAAAATTTGTAACATTTCCTGTTATAATCCACAAGATTATGTTAAACCTGATCTCAAACGCCATTAATTTTTAATTCTAAAATATGGCTGCATTTCCTAAATAAATACTCGTACTCACAGCATCACCCGCCACATTTACATAATGTATCCAGCAATGCACAGTATCATTTTTAAAATTAGCAGGAAATTGCAAAGTCTTTTCCAGATCAGCCCGCCGGGCAACACCTTCAAAGGTTACAAACTTTTCTTTCACAGGATTATAAACAATAAATGTAGCCTTATCATCAGCGTTATTAAACGCAGAAGCAGGTCCATTTTCCCATTTAATATACAGCGGTGTATCAGCTATCGAAGTAAATTCCCTGATCAGTGAAATGAACAATTCACCCCTGCTAAAAACCACCTTAGGAAAATCAATATTGCTTTGCCTGCCCTCTCCTGTTATTGCCTCCTTCATCACAAAAGAAACACACCCGTTCATAGGGGTTTTGCTTCCTTTAAAACCCTGGAAACCAATCCAGATCAAATCCCTCAAGGGTTTCAGCCAACCTGTTACTAAAGCAAATACCAATCTCTGGTTCATCTGAGCCTTTCTTCGAAGGAATCTGCCCGCAATCTACTACCAGTCCACTTCCTGCCGAAGACAAAAGCACAAAAAATGCCGCCCTGGTTCTAAGGCGGCATCGGTATTAATTTGTTTATTTAAAAAAGGTCTTTTTAGAAAGGAAGATCATCATCCTCACCAGGTGCGCTGCTCAGGTCTGCCGGCGGGGCATATTGAGGAGTCGGTGCTGCTGCTGCCGAAGCAGTCAGTGCGTTGATACGCCATACTACAAGACTGTTGAAATAAGAGGTTTTACCCGCTTTATCTGTCCATGGACGTCCGCGCAGGTTAAAAGAAACTTCAACATCATCTCCAGGTTTTAAGCTGTCAAATAAAGCTGTTTTATCCTGAAGGGCCTCAAACCTGATGTATTCAGGATAAGTAGGGTTCTCTGCGTATTCTATAATGAGATCGCGTTTTTTGAAAGTTTCACTTACCTGCTGTAAGGCACCTATCTCATGCACTTTTCCTTTTAATTCCATACTATGTACTGTTTATTCTTCTTAACAATCCAAATCTCTATATTTTTATTGATAACTTCGCACTTTCAACTATGCAAGTTTTCCACAACAAATCAAAGGTGATCATCACCTGTAATAAACGCCTTTCTACTTATTTACAGGAGGAAGTAAAAGCACTGGGCTATACCATTGTAAGGGATTTCCCCACAGGAGTAGAACTGGACATTACGCTTTCTGAGTGTATAAAACTGAACCTTAACCTGCGCTGTGCCAGCCAGATCTTATACAATTTAAGGAGCTTCAAAGCAAAAGATCCGGATGAATTGTATACAGAACTTAAGGACATGCCATGGGAAGAGCTGATTGATTTTGCCGGTTATTTTTCAGTCACGTCCAATGTGGACAACCCTACCATTACTACGCCGCTCTTTGCCAACTTAAAGGTAAAGGATGCGATTGTGGACCGCATCAAAGAGAAAAAGAACATCCGCCCGAATTCAGGTTCGGATGCCAACAAGGCCGTAATCCATTTGTACTGGAAGGATAGCGAAGCTGATATATTTATTGACACTTCGGGCGAGACCCTTGCAAAGCATGGTTATCGTAAAATACCCGGAAAAGCGCCTATGCTGGAAGCCCTTGCTGCAGCGGCAGTGCTGAGCACACAGTGGGACCAGAAGTCTCCTTTCGTAAATCCGATGTGCGGTTCGGGAACGCTTGCTATTGAAGCGGCTTTGATCGCCACCAACCGCAGGCCCGGACTGTTTCGAATGAACTATGGATTTATGCACATTTTAGGGTATGATGAGGAAGTTTTCTTTGCAGAACGGAGGATCCTGAAGGATCAGGTGATCAAAAATGTGGACCTCCAGATCATTGCTACTGATATCTCTGAGGATGCGGTGGATATAAGCCGTAAAAATGCAAAAACCGCCGGGGTAGATACCCTGATCACTTTTGAGGTTTGTGATTTTGAAGAGACCATAGTTCCTGAAACCGGCAAGGGTGTGGTCGTCTTTAATCCCGAATATGGAGAACGTCTGGGTGTACATTCCAAACTGGAACTGACCTACAAGCGCATGGGCGATTTTATGAAGCAGAAGTGCAAGGGTTATTTTGGTTATATTTTTACCGGCAACCCTGACCTGGCCAAAAAGATCGGGCTGAAAGCCGCCCGTAAAATAGAATTTTATAACGGCAAGCTCGATTGCCGGATGCTGGAATATGAACTGTATGACGGCACAAGAAGGCCCGAGGGGCTGAGACCAGTCAATTAGCACATAAGTTCTTTTTAAAAACCGCATGCCCTTTTCTTTCGTTTATTACTCTTCAAAGGAATAATTAAATGACCTTATGAAGGACCAACTCATTAAAAGGAGCAAAGCAGTAGCAAGCAACATTAGAAAAATCAGGGAATTTAGGAATTATACGCAGGACTATCTTGCGGCTAAGATCGGTATCTCTCAAAATGCCTACAGCAAGATTGAACTCGGCTACAGCAAGATCACCCTGGACCGGCTGTTTCATATTGCAATTATTTTGGAAGTGGATGCGACACAGCTGATATCGGCTGACCCTTCAGATCTTATGCACATTATTTCACAATCTGAAGGGCTTGAAAAATCTTCATCTGCCTAATTCATTTATCTTTGTTCCAAAATGAGATCATGGAACAAATTATAGAGCACACCATTCAGTTTGTACAAGAAAAATTCAGGGGGGCAGAGGCCGGTCATGACTGGTTTCACATTGAGCGGGTATATAAAAATGCGTTGAAGATCAATGAGCAGGAAAAAGGAGATTTGATGGTGGTTTCACTTGCTGCCCTGCTCCATGACATCGCTGACAGTAAATTTCACGATGGGGATGAAGAATTAGGCCCTAAAATAGCCGGTGATTTTTTGCTGAGCATTGGGGTTGATGCAGCTATAATTGAGCATGTACGGCAGATCATTAAAAATCTGAGCTACAAATCGAGTTTAGGGAAGATAGATTTTCATTCAAAGGAACTGGACATCGTACAGGATGCAGACCGGCTGGATGCCATAGGGGCAATAGGGATCGCCCGCGCTTTTACCTACGGGGGCTACAAGAACAGGGTATTGTATGATCCGGCCATAAAGCCTAATCTCCACATGACTAAGGAAGAGTACAAAACAGCTGTAAACCCCACATTAAATCATTTTTATGAGAAGCTGCTGCTGCTTAAGGACCTGATGAAAACTAAAACCGGAAGTGCGATGGCTTCACAGCGACATGATTTTATGCTGTCTTACCTTGAACAATTTTATACTGAAATTTAAAAAGTCAAAAAGGCTTCAAGTATCTCCGAAAGACATTGCAAATATCTCTTTTATCTTGTAAATTGCCCTTACTTGCAGGTTATCTAAATTTCGCTCGTCATGCTGAATTCATTTCAGCATCCCGGCCAGGATATACTAACCTACTCAACGAGATGCTGAAATGAATTCAGCATGACGATATGGATAAATAAATCTTCGAGATGAAATTGAGTGTATTGGTTCTAATCGCAGCACTTGCTGTAGGCCTTTCCATAGGTCTGGTTAATTTTTATTTTCAGCACAGCTGGTATTATATGCTTTTCTCTTTTGGAGTTGCCTTTTCCACCGCCTTTGTGGTCTTTTATTATTTGCTGGAAAAGTACATCTATTCCAAAATCGTGCTGATCTACAAATTGATCCATAACCTGAAACTGGGCAAGGACCTGAAAGATGCGCTGGGTGAATATGTGAGTTCTGACCCTATCAATGATGTGGAACAGGAAGTAAAGGAATGGGCGGGCGCTAAAAAAAGAGAGATCGACATTTTAAAAAAACAGGAGCAGTTCAGACGCGAATTTTTATCGAATGTATCACATGAGTTCAAAACACCGTTGTTTGCGGTACAGGGATATATCGATACGTTACAGGATTGTATCGCTGATGATCCGGAAACAGCGGCAAAGTTTCTCAAAAAAGCAGCGGATAATGTGGAAAGGCTGAGCTACCTGATCAATGACCTGGATTCGATATCTAAACTTGAATCCGGAGAGATCCCGATCAATTATCAGAAATTTGATTTTGTGGGGCTGGCCAGGGAAGTCATGGAAACACTCGAAGACAAGGCAAAAGCCAGGAACATTAAACTGTCATTTAAAGAAAAATATACTTATCCCGCTTATGTAAATGCAGACCGGGAAAAGATCAGACAAGTCATGATGAACCTCATCGAAAACTCATTAAAATATGGGAAACCTGAGGGATCTACAGCCATAAAGATCTTCGAACTGCACGATCAATACCTGATCGAGGTGACGGACAACGGCATTGGAATAGATGAAAAACACCTTCCCAGATTGTTTGAACGCTTTTACAGGATCGATACGCACCGGTCAAGACAGGAAGGCGGAACGGGACTGGGGCTGGCTATTGTAAAACATATCCTGGAAGCTCACCAGCAAATCATATCGGTGAGAAGCACCCAGCAAATAGGGACTACCTTTGCTTTTACCCTCCAAAAACTGGGCTAAAAGCCGGGCCGTTAAGCGAAAAAACTTAACAGTTAACATTAACTTAACATTGCACTCATACTTTTGTATCATATTTTATAAAGAAAGATGAATAGCATTTTTAAGTTCTTCACCCCCAGAGACAAAAAATTTCAGCCATTATTTGAGCAGGCAGGAAGTAATGTATTGAAAATTTCTGAAGCTTTATTGCTGGCACTAAGTGCGAGCGATCTTGAAAAAAGGAAAGAACACATCAAGGAAGTAGAGCGCCTGGAGCATGTTGGCGACGACATTACACATTCTATCTTTTTAGAACTCAGCAAAAACTTTATTACTCCGTTTGACAGAGAGGATATCCATGCTCTGGCCAGTGCTATTGATGACATTGCGGATTATATTCATGCCTCTGCAAGCAATATTGAATTGTACAACATCACCAATATTGGTGATGCGATGATCAAGCTTGCTGAGCTGCTGGTGGAAATGTGCACAGACCTTGAAAATGCAATCAGGGAATTGAGGAGCTTCAAAAACATCCGGATAATCGCAGATGCCTGCGTAAGGATAAATAGCGGAGAAAATCAGGCAGATTATGTTTGTAACCTTGCCATAGCCCGCTTGTTTGAGTTTGAAACCAATGCTATAGAGCTGATCAAACAAAAAGAAGTACTACAGACTTTGGAAATGGCTACAGATAAATGTGAAGATGCCGCAAATGTGCTGGAATCTATTTTGGTAAAGAACGCTTAAACCTATATAAAAATGGTAAGTACCTTATTGATTGTTGTAATTGTGCTGGCAATTGCCTTTGATTATATCAATGGCTTTCATGACGCAGCAAACTCCATTGCGACGATCGTTTCTACAAAAGTGCTGTCTCCATTTCAGGCGGTACTTTGGGCGGCACTGTTTAATTTTGCTGCATATTTTTATTTTACGGACCACAAGGTCGCCAATACTATAGCCAAGACCGTCGTAGAGAACTTCATCACACTTGAGGTAATCCTTGCAGGGTTGCTTGCCGCCATTGTGTGGAATTTATTTACCTGGTGGTTTGGAATTCCTTCAAGTTCTTCTCACACCCTTATTGGTGGTTTTGCTGGGGCCGGTATGGCCAAGGCGGCAACATTGGGAGCAAACGTCATGTCTGCGATCAACCTTGCGCCGATCATAAAGGTTGTGGCATTTATTGTCCTGGCACCGGTAATAGGGATGGTCATTTCTGTGATCATTTCCATTATTATCTTACATATATTTAAACATGCCCGGCCTTCTGTGGCTGAAAAATGGTTTAAACGTCTGCAATTGATTTCTTCTGCTGCGCTGAGTTTTACTCATGGCGGTAATGATGCTCAGAAAGTAATGGGAATCATCTATGTTGCAATGGTAGCCGGCAATGTACTGCATACCGGAGATGCTATGCCTGAGTGGGTGCCGATCTCCTGTTATGCTGCTATTGCATTGGGCACCATGAGCGGCGGCTGGAAGATTGTGAAAACCATGGGCTCCAAAATTACTAAAGTAAATGCTTTTGAGGGTGTGGCTGCAGAATCTGCAGGTGCGGTAACCCTGGGCATTACTGAGCACTTTGGTATCCCGGTATCTACGACACATACCATTACCGGATCTATCGTAGGTGTAGGGCTTCTAAAGCGGGTGTCTGCGGTAAGATGGGGAGTTACAGTAAGCCTGCTATGGGCATGGGTGCTGACCATTCCGGTATCGGCGACCTTAGCTGCAATTGTTTACGGCGTTATACACTTGTTTTTTTAATATTCAAGGGTTACTGTAACCGGACCAGAATCTTTGGGCATGTTCCATTTTCTCCAGTTACGGATCAGTGTTTTTGCAGCTTCATCGTATGATTTGGACAGTCCCCGCACGACTTTGATATTCGTTGGCCGTCCGCTTCTGCTGACCGAGAACTTAAATTCTGCAGATTGTCCTGGCTTGATTTCGCTGCTGTAAGGGTTTTCTTTGATCAGATAGGCTTTAAAAGCTGACCATCCGTCACTAGGGTAACCTGTCGCATTCTGAATATTGAGGCCTGCAACCTTACCTTGCAGCAATTGCTCCACATTTGCAACGGGTACGTCTTTTATTTCTTTGCCGGTAACGACAAAGCTGCTTCCGGTTGTCTGATCTCTGGATCTTTTTTGGTAACCCCTGATGACCACTTCGTTGAGATTGCCTTTATT
>NZ_DATHGC010000326.1:0-8659 GCF_035317785.1 Pedobacter sp.
TCTTTCCCAGGAGTTGTTCTGCTTTTGATGAACGTTGCATATCAATCTTTCTGCTTTTATGATCCGGTATATGTTACTATTCTTTCACACGAATATACCTCAAATCATCCTTTTCACTCCAGGAATTTTTAAAATAACCCAACCCAGCACAAAGCTGCACAATACCGATAATGGAGCAACCAGCAGCAGCTTCACAGCTGGATCAACCGACCAGTTTCTTACACTAAGCGTTAGCGCGACAATTGCCAGCGGGTGAAAAATATAGACTGCAAAAGCACAGCGGGATAGCCCGTCAAGCAGCGGCGAGGAGAAATTCCAGGACCATTTTGCCCAACTCAGCAAAGCAGTAAGAATGGACAGCCCTATCCATTGTTCCCACACAGCGTACAGCAATGACTGCCAGTGCAACCCGCCGGAATACCAGGCAACCGGCATATCCAATTTGACCCGGATAATGAAAAACACCGGAAAGAACAACAAACACGACCATGCAGACCATTTGAGGAATTTTCCTGTGTGCCTGGACAGACCATCAAACCATTGGTTCCGGTAGGCCAGCAGCCCGGCAATAAACAATGCGATGTACTGCGGAAAATGCCCCAATTGAAAGCCCAATGGCTTAAGCACCCATCCCACCGGAAAAAATATCCTGGCCAAAAAACTGATCACACCCAGCAAGACAGCAAAAAGCAGAATGGCAGCGGGGCCCGGAGCGGGCAGCGGTTTTTTAGATACAATCCTGATCGATTTCCGCCCCATCACGTAGATCAGGGTAAAAATCAGCAAAGCAGCAACAAACCACATTACCCCGGGTTCTATCCAGGAATCATATCCGGACAAATATTGAGGGTAAGTGATGTGATGGCCTCCTGCAAAATAATAAACCAGATAACTCATAAAGGGCGAAAGCACAAAAGAATAAAAAAGCAAAGGAACGCCCAGCCTCAGCAAACGGTCGGCAATAAACCGGCCTGCTCCCTTTCTATCATAAGATGGGCTCGTAAAGTATGCTGCAAGCAAAAAGAAAAAACCCATAAAAAAAGACTGGTTTATACTCACAAACATGGTCATAGGAACAAGCGCACCAATAAGAGTTGTCTTTTGTGTATAATACCAGCTATCAGGAAAACTGTAGGCAATGAATGTGTGATGGAGAACCACAAGTACAGTCAACAGCACTTTAACGTTATTGATGTAAAATAGCTTTTTCGACCGGTCCACTTTTCAAAAGTATCGTTTTTTATTTAAGCTTCCCCTCATAATTGTTATGAGCTAACATTTTCTATTTAATAGTCTTATTTTTGATTTGCATTACACGCGGTTTTCTTTATACAAATCACCATTGAATATAGGAATTTTCACTTACGGAACACGGGGCGACGTACAGCCGTATATCGCCTTAGCATTGGGGCTTATGGACAAGGGGCACCAGATCACCTTAGCGGCACCCGAAAATTTCAAGGAATTGGTTGAGGGCTTTGGCGTTGCTTTTCATCCGCTTTACGGGAATGCGGAAACAGAGATGAATTCGCCCCTGGGCCAAAGCATATTAAAATCAGAAAACACCATTAAACTGATAAAGCATTTTTTTAAAATACTTCATGATATAAGAGTGCCCCTGCGTAAAAGCTATATAGATGGAATTAACAAAGTAGATTTTATTATAGCAAATGCTGCTACATTACCAATAACAAGCACGATTGCCGAAAAACAAAACAAGAAACTTGCGTTTACTTATTTTATGCCCCCGGGAGTTCCTACCACCGAATTTCCATTGGGCGATTTTGATTTCCTGAATTTCCCGCTGTATAATAAGCTGACCTACAAACTGGCGCACCTGTTTTTCTGGAAATTTTTAAAGAAGGAAACCAACGAGTTCAGGCAAGAATTAGGATTACCGATTTTAAAGGAAAACCTTTTAGCTTATATTGAAAAGCAAAAACCACTGGATTTATATTGCTTAAGCCCAAGCCTTATCCCTCAGCCCAAAGACTGGAGTAATAACCATAAAATAACAGGCTTTTTAACGGTTCCGGAAGAAAAGGAAACAAGCTATGCTGTTAACCAAACACCTGTCAAATTAAATGAGTGGATACAAAAAAGCGAGAAACCCGTATACATGGGCTTTGGCAGCAATGGTGTGGGCAATCCTAAAAAGTTTGTCAGCATCATAAACGAGATCCTAACTAAAACCAACGAACGCATTTTATTTTGTACCGGATGGGGGATATTTGAAGGCTTACCTCAACATGAAAACCTATTCGTAGCCAAATATGTAAACCACAGGGACATTTTGCCAAAATGTAAAGTGGGTATATTTCATGGTGGTGCAGGTACACTGGCAGCCATGTTAAGGAACAATTTGCCGGTAATTATCATTTCGTTTTATACCGACCAGCCAACCTGGGGGAAAATTGTAAAACGGAGAAATCTCGGGGCGCATATCCCAGTAAAAAAACTTACTGCCGGTAAGTTGATTTCGGCGTTGGCAAAAATTCAAACAGAAGAAATAAGGAATAAGGTTGCAATGATCGGCGAACAAATAAGAAACGAGAACGGCCTTGGAAATGCGATCAGGGAAATTGAAAACTACTTTAATTAAATTAGCATAGGCGCAACGCTGTTCTTCATCCAAAAATGCTGAGCAAGATGAGCCAGGTACAGCCGCTGTTACCTAAAATACTTATCCATAAAATTCAAGTACTGTTCCCAGTCATACGTCAATACAGCATGATTGCCCGGCCTGATGTGGTATTGAATTTGTCCTGTTACAGGTTCATTTAATCCTGGCATTTGCGTAACCGGCAATCCATTAGAGCCGAGTAGTTCGTAAACCGGCGTGGCATATACCCCACCTAAAAATTCACCCTCGGGATCAGAATATTGGTCACCCTCGGCACTGCCTATGGCAATAGGTCGCGGTGCAATCATTGAAACAACCAGATGCTGATCGAAAGACAATATCGTATCCTTGCCAATATATTTCCTGAAATTTGCATCAAACCAATGCGGGAAGCTGTTACACAGATGTTTAATGTCTTCACCTTTACCCCGCCGGAAGATCTTTACCCCGCCAGCTCCCGATTCATTACTCAACACCATCGCGAAGCGCTCATCTGTCGCACCTGCCCAAAGTGCAGCCTTGCCAAGCCGTGAGAAGCCAAATACAGCTACCTTTTTGGCGTTGATATTCTTGTCGGTTTCTATATAATCCAGAGCACGGTGAAGCCCCCAGGCCCAGGCGCCAATGGTGCTGAAGTTATCGCCAGACCCCTGCAATTCCGGGTAAAGCGCATGTACTCCGTTTTTAAATCCATCATCAAAATCAGGGTCAATATCTCCGCAATAAATAGTAGCAAAGCCATAACCCCGCCTCAGGATCATTTCAACATCTTTATTGGGGGTCTTGCCGCGGCTGTCTTCTGTTGCTTTGTTGTTTACCGCGGTTTTACTGTTGGCCACCCAACTGGTTGACAGTTTGACAGCGGAATCATTGCTTAAGGTTTGGTTGCCGTTAAAGCCAAGCTGTAATATAAGTCCCGGTTTTTTAACTTTGTTGGGCAAATAGATCAGGATATCCATCCGGGGACCATCGGCCTTACCGGTAAAATAAACGGTTACCTGCTTACGGGTCGCCAATCCACCTAAAGCATTATTGCTGCTTTCAAAAACTTTAAAGGTCATGTTTTTTGGCCTTACCGGCATCTTCCCGTACATTTCTGTAGTAAAAAACTGCAGCAATTCCCGGCGTCTTTGATGCCATTGTTTTACCGTCATCACTCTGGTTCCGTCATTGAAAGTTAACGGATCAGCGAGTCCTGTTATAGTATTTTGGGCATGGGTGCAAAAAGCACTTAACAACAATATTAACCCAATTATAAGATGTTTTTTAACTGGCATAGTGCAGAGGTAATATCTATTATGTAGATGTTTTTTAAATATAGCCAAATTATAATATCAAACTCCCCACATCATAAGTTTGCTATTTTACAATAAACTTGAGGATTGCTGCTCTCCGTCAAAACTTCAATTACATCAATTACTGAAAATACCATTTCTGATCAGTTTCGCTCCATTCCGAGCGGATTCGTTTGCTTTCAAACAGTTTGAAAATGTTATGAGCTAAATTAACTAACCTTTAACTAGCAACCATAATATTATCCGGTTAATTATTATTAACCGGATATCATAACGTCTCTACCTTTAGGTAGGTTATCACAATTTGTGATAACCTCAAGCCACTCGGCTTTGGTAAGTTGAAACATGAAGTCTTCGGGAAATTGATATAGATTTCGCTTAACCTTTCCAGCATTCATTTTCACCATCTAATTCGTCCTCATTCCTGTTCACTATTATATCCAGGTGTCCCGTAATTGATGATTTAAAGTTTGCCATAAAATTTATATGAAAATGCCGTCTTTCATTTAGAACTATCTCGTTGTAAAAATAACACTCATTACTTTTTGCTTGGGACTATAAACCAACTGGGCCATTTTATTGAAACCAATTCTTTGCTTCTCACCTACAAACTCCTGTGTTAGGTCTTTACCTACCAACTCCATTTCTTTTTTGATCCAATCTGGCATCTTTTTAGGTTCAAAAATGTATGCGAAATAAGCAATGTTCATTACAAGCTTCTTGTTCAGTTCAGGATCGGTGGTAAAAGTGTATGTCCACTTCGCCTGCCTAATCATGTGCTCTTCACCTACTAGCTGCACAATGGTTTTATATTTATCCCTTGCTTCATAATGGGGCAGGCCATCAATACGTCCTGCTTCAGAAAATTCAAGTTCAGGATTTACCTTTTTAGCCCACTTGATGAGATCTGTTCTGGTTATGCCAAGTTCCTCAACTATTTCTATTGGGACACTACCGTCGTGCTTGTCCTGGGAGCTACATGAAAAACTGAAGAGCGATATACAAAACACGAAAGATATTACCAGTGTTACTTTATTGTGCAGTTTCATGATCGCAAGTTACAAAAACAGCTACCCCCTTAGGTAATTATTTTAAGGGTTTCAAAATCAGGGCCTATCCTTTGGATTGGGGCTCTCCGTCAAAAAGTCACCCGTTTATCATGTTGTGCAACATGGCAACCTTCAACCCCAGGATCAAAAACTATGTTGCCCTTATCTTTCACAAAGGAGACCTGCTCAATATCAAATCTGACTTTCTTGAACAAGCCACCAAAGGAAAGGTTTACGCAAAGTTTTATTCCATGGACCAAGTAACAGCAAACAAAGAACTGATTGAAAAAATGGTCAATACCTGGATAGATCTGATGGACAGGTAGCATCTGTTAGATATGGGAAGCGTTAAATGTAGTTATCCTGCTTACTAAACTACAAGTACAGATTAAACATCAATAAGCTTCATAAGTATAAGGGTAGTCAGACCCGTTCGGAATACTTTTATTAACCGGATAACCCTGGTCATTGTAAGTATAATTACGCTGCGTGATTTGATCAGCTGAATTAGGCTGAGACAGGCGCGATGAAATGCAATTATTTGGGCTGAAATAATCTAAGTCCCTGGTAGGGTCACCCAATTGGTAAAAGGGATTTGGCTTGTCATCATATTGAAATACCGACTCCAATGTCGTCGTTAATACACCATTCTCATACATGTAAGTGCGGGTTCGGGCGATGTTCCCCCGCTCGCGGGACGTGATTACACGTTCCCAAACGCGGTTCTCGGAACTACTCCCAACCCTTGGAGCAGTAATTTTAGTCAGCAGTTTTGTCTGGGGATCAAACGTTAGAATCACATCAAATGGCTGCAGTCCATTTGTAAATGTAATCAAGTGCTTTTCAATTACTTCCAGCTGAGTTGCAGAGATTCGATTAAACTTTTTGTTAATGGCAAGTTTATAAACCCCGTCGTTTCTATCGGTCAGTTTTGTATTGATTTCGCTAAGTTCTCCGTTAGCATAGGTATACAGATCTTCCTGCAACAGCACGCCATCTTGCGATTTCATGACCACACTGGAAACCTTTCCCTGGGAATTGTAGGAGTAAGTACTGGTCAACTTCGGTGGAATGGTATAGGTCTTAAGTCTCAGCCCGGAAACCTTTTCGAGTTCAGGGTCTTTTTTTTTGCAACCGACAAATGCGATAGTAACTAATAGAAGTAGAAGCGAAGTTTTATACAATCCAGACATGAGCGTTTATTTCTTTCTGCGAATATACAAGATTTCTTATTTTAATGTGTGGTCTCCCTAGTTACAGCTACATTAAAGAATACGAGTAGTGAAAATTTGCACGTGGTTGCCAGTTTATGTTGTTGTATCCTATTCTATTTTAGTAATAGTAAAGATCTCGTTTCCTTTTTTTTGAGTAAACCCATTTACTTTATTGTGGCTATCTTTTGTAAACTCAAATTCTGAACCAGGAATCTCCACAAAGAAAAACTAAGAATTTGCAGTAAAATGTAATTTCGCTTTACCGATTGGGCCTCTGTAAGTATCCGGTCCTGGATTATCATAAAGACCGTTTTAGCACGCTCCTGATGCGTGATGTTATTGAGCGTACGGGTAATATGGGCCAGTGAATTGCTGTAAAAATCAGGGCTCTTTTCTTCCCTGAAATGTTTCACCGCTATCCGGTTGTTGTCGATTAACACCGACTGTTGACCGGGTTTGAGGATAGTGGCGTCATTAATTCTCACACTTCCCTCCAGCAAAGTAGTCCTCACACTACTTTCATCACCATAGCTGTTTACATTAAAATGCGTACCCAGCACCTCTACTTCTTGTTTATCCGTTTGCACTATAAACGGATGCGCTTTATCCTTCGATACTTCGAAATACCCCTCACCGGATAGTTTCACAAATCTTGTTTTACTATTCACAAAATTGGATGGAAACTCAAGTTTCGAGTCAGCGTTCAACCACACCTTCGTTCCATCGGGCAAAGTAAATTGGTAGGTCTGCCCTTTTGCAGTGCTAGCTGTCAATTGTTGCGCTCTTCCATCTGCACCCTCTGCAACTCGGCGGGAGTAAGAGAGTGTACTCCGACGGGGCCTGTGCTACTCTGTGAGCCCTTCAGCGAACCTGAGGAGCGAGACCCGGAGGAGTACCGAACGTGACTCCCATCCGAGTATTTTAACACCCCTCCTATCACCACCCCATTCTTCGCATCACTCAATTGTATCACCTTACCATTAGCCAAAGTTATCGTCGCACCATTCTTACCAGGGGCAATGTCGTTCACAGCGAGTGCGGGATTCCCGACGTCAAGTCGGGACTGACGAGGGGCATTAAAAACCCAAACCCCCAAACACAATTCTTGCTACCGCTGCCGCCGCAACCAGGCCCGTCCGGATTATCCGGAACCCCGGCCATAGTCTTGTGGTTTTTTGAACCGGCAGCTGCTGATCCAAATTTGTCCACATTTCATCTTTAATGCGCACATAATCTTCCATTTCAGGATTTTGCATCTGGCGCATAGATTCCCTGGCATACCAGTTCTCCAGCAGCAGTTGCTCCTGCAGTGTTGCCTCACCTCTCTGATATCTTTGTAGTAATATTTTATCCTGATACTATCCATTTGCTGCAAGGTTCATATCCCTGTTTAATAGTAATACAGATCAGAAAGGCTTAGGGTGTAGAAGAAAATGAAAATAATTACGAGCTGGTGTAAATAACATCTTTTGATGGCGGATATGAACCAGCCCATCAGTCAGAATCCCTTGATCAATATACCAATTATGGCGGCCAGCAGTATAATGTGCGGCTCTTTGATTCTCTTGCTATAGATCAGCACTAGACCGGCTCCCAAGGCGATGATAGCTGTGGGGATATCGACAATGGCCCGGCTGGCAATAATGATCACCGCGCCGACCAGAGCGCCGACTACTACAGCAGTAATTCCATTCACAAACTCCCTGATACTGGCATTCTTTGCGATCCTTTTAAAGGAAGGGGCTAAAGCCACCGTAAACAAATAACAGGGAAGGAAAGTGGCGAATGCCGCCACGCACGCACCGGGAAAGCCTGCTACCAGATAACCGATAAAAGCGACCGTAATTACAACGGGGCCGGGCGTGATCATGGCCACCGCTACCGCATCTACAAACTCCTGTTCATTCAGCCAGTGGTACTGGTCGACTGCCCCACTATGCAGAAAAGGCACGATGGCAAGACCACTGCCAAAGACCAGTGCGCCTGCTTTCAAAAAGAACCAGCCGAGTTCCTGCAAAGTCTTTCCCTCATATTGCCAGAAACCAGTTCCAGTCATTATTATTGCAGGCAAGGCAGCAGGTTTTCTGATCCATTTTGGCGGTGCTTTGACCAGCATATAAAAGATCCCGCATCCTGCAAAAAGCAGGATGTCTTCCTTCTGGGTAATCACAGTGGCCACTACACCCAGCAGGTAAAACAGCCAGAGCAGCCATTTGGATTTGATGGCGCTAATACTAAGGCCGCTTACCGATTTGATGGTCAGTTTATATGCGCTGATGGCGATAATGCCAATTACCGAAGCACTTACCCCATAAAACACGGCCTGCATCCATGATAGCCCGCTATAAAGCTTATAGGCCATACCCAGCAAGACAACCATCACAAAAGATGGCAGCACAAAAGCAAGCCCGACAAGGGTTGCTCCCAAAAAACGGTAATGAACAAAACCTATATAAATGCCAAGCTGTGCGGCAAGCG
>NZ_DATHGC010000327.1:0-7349 GCF_035317785.1 Pedobacter sp.
AAAATTGTGACCAAAGCTCCTAAAGCTTTTGGGGCTTTGTTGGCTGCAGGCTTAAGCTTTAGTCTCACTATACAGGCGTTTGCGAACATGGCCGTTGCGGTTGGGCTGGGTCCTGTCACAGGTGTTCCGCTGCCCTTGGTCAGTATGGGAGGAACATCACTGTTATTTACAAGTATAGCATTTGGGATCATATTAAGCGTGAGTAAAGATGTGGAAGAACATGACAACAATAAAAAAATAATCATTGGTGAAATACCGGCAATGGCATAATTAAGAAAATAATGGAACCAACAAGGATAATAATTTCAGGTGGAGGGACAGGCGGACATATATTTCCGGCCATATCCATTGCTAATGCGCTCAGACGCATCGAGCCTGGATGTGATATTTTATTTGTTGGGGCAACCGGCAGAATGGAAATGGAAAAAGTTCCGGCCGCCGGTTATAAAATCGTCGGGTTAAATATCAGCGGAATCCAAAGAGGTTCTATAGCCAAAAACCTGACTCTTCCGTTTAAGATGCTTGGCAGCCTTAGGAAAGCCATGCAGCTTATTGATGATTTCAAACCTGAGGTTGTTGTCGGCGTGGGTGGATATGCTTCTGCTCCCATGTTATTTGCAGCCTCATTAAAGGGTATTCCTTATTTAATACAGGAACAAAACTCTTATGCTGGTATAACTAATAAATGGTTAGGAAAAAAGGCGGCAAAGGTTTGTGTTGCTTTTGATGGAATGCATGTTTTTTTTCCATCGGCTACTTTGCTGAAAACGGGAAATCCTGTAAGAAAGGATGTTGTTGACATCTTTAATAAGCATTATGCCGGAGCGGAGTTGCTTAAGCTTGATCCTCTTAAAAAAACAATATTGGTCACCGGCGGAAGTCTGGGTGCGGGCACATTGAATAAAAGCGTCGAAAAACATATTTCCAAATTGATTAGGGAAGATGTGCAGCTGGTGTGGCAGACAGGGAAATATTATTATAAAGGGATCATCGAAAGATTAGGCCCGAATTTTCATCCAAATGTTCGTATTCTGGAATTTTTGAATAAAATGGATATGGCTTATGCTGCTGCGGATGTGATCATTTCAAGGGCGGGTGCCGGAACAATCGCCGAACTTTGCATCATTAAAAAGCCGGTTATTTTGGTCCCTTCCCCGAATGTAGCGGAAGATCATCAAACCAAGAATGCATTGGCTTTAGTTAAAAACAATGCGGCAATTTTAATTACAGACCGTTCTGCTGAGGATGCACTTATTGTAGAGGCCCTGAATCTCTTAAGAGATGAAAATAGAAGCAAAACGCTTTCTGAAAATATTGGCAAAATGGCGCTTCCGGATGCTGACAGCATTATTGCAAAAGAGATTTTTAATTTAACCAGGAAGGAGGGCAGGGGATAATGGAATTGAAAAACATTCAAAGGGTTTATTTTATTGGAATAGGTGGTATTGGTATGAGTGCGATCGCCCGTTATTTCCTGAGCAGGAATTGCACAGTTTTCGGCTATGATAAAACGTGTACTAATCTGACAATTGCTTTGGAAGTGGAAGGGGTTTCCGTTACTTATGATGATGACGGGACGACAATACCCGCTGATTTCCTTCTTAACAGTAATAAAAATCTGATCGTTTATACTCCAGCTATCCCTGGAAATTCTGAAATCATAGGTTGTTTTAAAGAAAACGGCATTAAAATGTGGAAGCGGTCTGAAGTTCTGGGTATTATCAGTAAAGGACAATTCTGTATCGCAGTAGCCGGAACGCATGGGAAAACTACAACTTCAAGTATCATTGCTCATATCCTGACTGATACGGGATATGGATGTACCGCATTTTTAGGTGGAATAGCCACTAATTATAATAGTAATTTTTTGATTGGTGATAATAATGTTGTTGTAGTCGAAGCCGATGAATATGATCGTTCTTTTTTAACTTTACACCCGGATATCGCGGTGATCACGTCAATGGATGCGGATCATTTGGATATTTATGGTGATGCTGCCCAGCTCAATGAGTCATTTCGTTTGTTTGCGTCGCAATTAAAGTCCGATGGAACATTATTCGTTAAAGAAGGTTTGCCTATTGATGGTATAAATTATAGCGCAGGAGGTAATTCGCCTGTTAGAGGTGATAATATCAGGATTGAGGGCTCAAACTTTTTATTTGACTACGCTGATGATAAAGTGAATATCGACGGTATACAACTGATGTTGCCGGGGAGGCATAATGTTGAAAATACAGTGGCAGCTATAGCTGTTGCCGTTGGAATAGGAATAGACAGTGATAAAATAAAACAAGCTATCTCTAATTTTAAAGGAGTCAAAAGAAGATTTGAATATATTGTAAAAACGGATCAGCATATATATATAGATGATTACGCGCACCACCCTAAAGAACTGGAGGCATGTTTTCATGCGGTGAGACAGTTGTACCCGGGCAGGAAGCTAACCGTGATTTTTCAACCGCATTTATTCTCAAGAACAAAGGATTTTGCAGATGAATTTGCTGCAGTATTGGGTACAGTGGATGAGCTGATGCTTCTGGAAATTTACCCTGCCCGCGAATTGCCATTACCGGGTGTCGACGCACAATTTCTGCTGGGTAAGATCAAATTGGAAAAGAAAGAGATTTTTGAAAAAGAGGCAGTGCTTGAAAAGATACTGCTGAACAAACCCGCCTTACTTTTGACTGTTGGGGCTGGAGATATTGATACATTGATACAACCACTTAAAACTTTGTTGACAGATGCTTAAAAGGATTAATTGGAAACTGGTATTTAAATGTTTTGGCTGGGTGGTCTGTCTGGCCGGTCTTGTTGCGCTCATGAGTTTCATAGGCATCAAAAAGAAAAATATCTTGTGTACTGATGTTAAAGTACTCATTCCAGGAGCCGATAATTTTATAGAAAGAGAAGAAATTGATGCCATTTTAAAGCAAGGCCAGGGATCATTAATAGGGCGGCGTTTAAATGATATAAATTTTGAGAAAATAGAAAGAACTATTAAAAGCAATCCTTTTATTGCTTTTGCTAAAGTTTATGCGGATATGGACGGAGCCGTTCATATTGAAATTCAGCAGCGGCAGCCAATTTTAAGGGTAGTCAATGCAAATGATCAGGATTTCTATATTGATATGAACGGTTTGAAAATGCCTGTGTCGTCCAATTTTACAGCGAATGTTCTGGTGGCTAACGGCAAGATACTGGAACATTTTAGCGGCAAGGTTGACACATTGATAACTGGAATCGCAAAAGATCTGTATAAGACGGCATTTTACATTAAACAAGACACTTTGTGGGAAGCGCAGATCGAGCAGGTGTTTGTAAATGATAAGAATGATATAGAATTGATCCCCAGGGTAGGAAATCAGCGGATCATATTAGGTAATGCTGATTCCCTTGATGTTAAGATGAGGAATTTGCTTGCTTTTTATAAACAGGCGATGCCTAAAGTTGGATGGGACACTTACAAAACAATAAATATCAAATACACCAATCAAATTGTCTGCGAGAAGGCCAGGGTAGATACGCTGTCCTCGGGTGTTAAAAAAGAGATGCCTGTAAAGGACAGCAATGAAACAAAGGAAATAGGACAGGATTCTCTGACTAACGGGATATCTGGAAAAACAAATAATAATAAACTCAACAAATCAATATAATCATGGGCAAAGAAAAATTAACCACTCAGTCTCCAATAGTTGTAGGATTGGACATTGGTACCACCAAAATTTGTGTGATTGTGGGCCGCAGAACACAGCATGGGAAAATAGAAGTATTGGGCATTGGTAAAGCTGAATCTGCCGGTGTAACAAGGGGTGTAGTATCCAACATTCAAAAAACGGTTCAGGGAATTTCACAGGCAGTAGAACTTGCCAGTGGACAATCCAACGTTGAAATCCGCGTTGTTAATGTAGGAATTGCCGGACAGCATATCAAAAGCTTGCAGCATAGAGGCATTTTGACCAGAAGAGAATTAAATAATGAGATTGGCAAAAAAGACATTGACAAATTAATAGATGATATGTTTAAACTGGTAATGCCCCCCGGTGAAGAGATCATCCATGTTTTGCCGCAGGAATTTACAATAGACAACGAGCCGGGCATTAAAGATCCGATAGGTATGGCCGGTGTTCGTTTAGAAGCCAACTTCCATATCATTTCAGGTCAGGTGACCGCTGTTAAAAATATCATGAGATGTGTAACCAATGCCGGGTTACAAACTCAGGAATTGATACTTGAACCTCTGGCTTCTTCTGAATCGGTGTTGAGTGACGAAGAAAAAGAAGCTGGAGTAGCTTTGGTTGATATAGGGGGTGGTACAACAGATATAGCAATATTTCATGAGGGAATCATTCGTCATACTGCAGTAATTCCTTTCGGTGGCAATAGTGTTACCGAGGACATCAGGGAAGGTTGTTCGGTAATGAGGAATCAGGCGGAGCTGTTAAAGACCCGGTTTGGGTCTGCCCTTGCTGAAGAGAATAAAGAAAATGAAATCATTTGTGTACCTGGTTTAAGAGGACGTGAACCTAAGGAGATCTCCGTAAAAAACCTTGCTTATGTGATTCAGGCTCGCATGGAAGAAATCATTGAGCATGTATATTATGAGATCAAATCCTCAGGGTATGAAAAGAAATTGATTGGCGGGGTAGTGATCACCGGCGGGGGTGCCTTGTTAAAACACCTCTCTCAATTGGTAGAATATGTTACAGGATTAGATTGCCGTGTAGGATATCCAAATGAGCATTTATCTAAGTACGATGAGATGCCTAAAACAGTTTATGACGATCTGAAAAGTCCAATGTACGCAACTAGTGTTGGTCTGTTGATCAAGGGGATTCAGAAAGCGGAGGAATTGCTTGAAGAGATGAAACAGCCGGGTGTTTTTGTAGAACGGCCTAAAGATAAAGAAAAATCAAAGCGGTCAGGAGGCGGCTTGTTTGATAAGCTCTTAGCTAAAACTAAGGATTTCATCAAAGATGACATGAATGTAAGCGATGAAGATTATATAAAACCTTAATATTTTTCAACAAATTATGATTTTTCCACATTATTAACATTTGTGGAAAACGCCTGTTAAAAATTCTTAATATTACATAGAGAGATGAACAGGTAAAACGAATTTTTAAATAACTGATTCATAAAGATATGCAGTTCGAAATGTTAAAAGATAAGTCATCAATCATCAAGGTAATTGGTGTTGGTGGCGGTGGTGGTAATGCGGTGAACCATATGTACCGTCAGGGAATTACAGGTGTCGATTTCATCATCTGTAATACAGATGCCCAGGCTCTGGAGTCAAGTCCAATACCTAATAAAGTGCAGCTGGGAGCCAGTTTAACTGAAGGGATGGGTGCAGGATCAATTCCCGAGGTAGGCAAGAATTCAGCGATCGAGAATATTGACGATATTAAACAAATGCTGGGCAGCACTACCAAGATGCTGTTCATAACGGCCGGAATGGGTGGTGGTACCGGAACAGGTGCCAGTCCGATTATCGCTAAAGCTGCTAAAGAACTTGATATACTTACTGTTGCTATAATTACAACGCCTTTTGCCTTTGAAGGTAAGAGACGTAAGATGCAGGCAAATGATGGTCTGGAGGAACTAAAGAAGTATGTGGATTCCTATCTTGTCATTTCTAATGACAGATTGCGTGAGATCTTTGGTAACCTGACTTTGGGTTCCGCATTTGCGCAGGCAGACGATATATTGACCACTGCCGCCAAAGGAATAGCAGAAATCATAACTGTACCGGGCTATATCAATGTTGATTTTAAAGATGTGCGTACGGTGATGAAAGAAAGCGGAGTTTCCATAATGGGCAGTTTCGCATGTGAGGGCGAAAGCAGAGCTTTAAATGCTGTTGAAGGGGCTTTGGCTTCACCTTTGTTAAAAGACAATGAAATTGAAGGCGCAAGATACATCCTGTTGAATATCAGTTCCGGACTGCGGGAAGTTACGATGGACGAGGTCACCATAATTACTGACTATATCCAGGACAAAGCGGGATTATCTGCTGATTTGATCTGGGGTAACTGCATTGATGAAAATCTCGGTGATAAATTATCAGTGACTATCATTGCTACCGGATTTCAGACTAAAGAGCAGCGTGAAGAGGATAAGAAAAATGTCAAAAAAATATCCCTGCTTACCCCTGAAGAGGCGCCCTTGATAAAACCTGTTGAGGCGGTCAATTCATTTATAGAACAAAAAGCTGAAGTTAATGCTCATGAGCCTGTTTTGAAAACTAAAGAGGAGACAAAACAATCAGACCTTTTTGGTGATCTTTTTAATGGGAATAAGAATAAATCCGGGCAGGGACCTGAGAATTCAGTAGTCAGGCATACGTTGGTAGAAGAGGAAGCTCCTGTTCAGGAAAGTAACCAGGAATCTGGATTTGAGTTTGAAATTAAGGTTGCTGAAACTGATTTTGTATTTGAAACACCGGCCGAAGTGTTTAATAATGATGCTGAGCCTCAGGCAGAAGATATCATCGAACCTGGTGCAGATGATGATAAAAGTGATGATTCAATAGAAGATCAGCTTAAAAAGTCCAAGGAAAGAATTTTAAGGTTAAAAGACCTTAGCATGAAATTAAGGACAAGCAATGGTTTACAGGAACTGGAAAATGAACCTGCTTACAAGCGTAAGCAAATGCAATTGCAGCAGGTTCAGCATTCTTCTGAGTCACAGGTATCAAGGTTTACTTTGAGCAACGATGAGGACGGATCTACAGAGATCAAACCGAATAATTCGTTTTTACATGATAATGTCGACTAATTTCAAATCAAAATAAAACTAAGGCCTTAGCAAAAAATTGCTAGGGCCTTAGTTTTATTTATCTTATTGAACTTTCTGTAGAAGAGGCAATTAACAACAATTGTTTATCCGTTCTATAAAACCTAAATTTGCAAAAAAATAAAAAAACTAAATACGTATAACATTGGATATTTTTGAAAAGATAGCGAAGCATATGGGCCCGATCGGGCAGCATCAGAAATGGTCTCACGGATATTTTTCATTTCCTAAACTAGAGGGTGATATTGCGCCTCACATGAATTTTCGGGGTAAAGAACATTTGGTATGGAGTTTAAACAATTATCTTGGATTGGCAAATCATCCTGAAGTTAGAAAGGCAGACCAGCAGGGTGCGGCAGATTTTGGAATGGCTTATCCTATGGGGGCCAGGATGATGTCTGGAAATTCGAAATACCATGAGCAGCTGGAGCAGCAACTTGCCGCATTTGTTGGCAAGCCTGATGCATTTCTTTTAAATTATGGATATCAGGGCATGGTTTCTATTATAGATAGCCTTGTGGATCGAAATGATGTAATTGTTTATGATGGTGAGT
>NZ_DATHGC010000328.1:0-46184 GCF_035317785.1 Pedobacter sp.
CTGACACATGATACTTTCATCAGGGCATTTGACAAAATATCCACCTTCAACCAGGATTCCTCCCTTAAAACCTGGGTGTTCAAAATAGCAACCAACCTGGCTTATGATCACTTAAGAAAATCAAAGAGATGGCCGGCTGACGCCCAGGATCAGGGAGCGGTTTTAGCCATCGGCAGCGAAGACATTCAGCAGTCATTCGGGACCGTTCACCAAACCTCCAGTGCAGGGGCCTATGAAATGAAAGAGCACATTGACTTTTGTTTCACCTGCATCTCGAAAACCCTGCCCATAGAAAACCAGGTCGCACTGATCTTAAAGGACATTTACGATTTTCAAACCAAAGAAATATGCCTCATCCTGGAAAAAACTGAAGGCGTCGTTAAACATTTGCTGAACCTATCCAGAGATACTTTGACCAACGTTTTTGATCATCGTTGTGCCCTGGTCAACAAAAATGGCGTCTGCGACCAATGCAGTCAGCTGAATGGAATATTTAATCCCAAACAGGATCAGCAGGAGCAGCGAATGAAACTGGAACTGGTCAAAGAGTCCAATAAATTCAACCGGGCGGAACTTTTCATCCTGAGGACAAAGCTGGTAAAAGCTATTGACCCCCTGCATAGCTCAGGCGCAGACCTGCAGGATATTATTATGAGATGCACCAGGACGGCAATCGGTCAGGTAGACAACTTTTTTGATCAGAACCGGAATAAGGCAGACTAAAAGACATTAAGCTGGAGCCCCTTTCACTCTGCCAGTTTTTCAGTTAGCTCCCAAGCATTTAGAACATTTAGATGCTTGGGGGTTTTCTGTTGAGAACGCCTCTATTCATAAGGTATCCGCCTCCAGCACATCCTTGTATTTCAATTTCAAACTGATCACCCTCCCGCTGACCTGCTTTTCACTGAGTTCAATTTTCAGCACCTTGTGCCCCGGGAAAGTGAATTTCCTGAACACGTAAATATTCTGGTATTTCCGGCGAAAACTATGCTGCCCGAAAAGCACAAACTCAGGCTTCAGCTCAAAAGACTGTACTGTAGAAGCCTTATTGATCTTCTCATCCTCCACCTTAAACCGGACCTCCTCGGTATCGTACCTCAGGTTAGTGGTGTTCAAAAAAGCCACGTCAACAAAAATGTAATCCCCCAGAGTAGCCAAATTATTCACGTTTCCGGCTATTCCATAAGCCTTAGCATGAGCAATGTCATTCTGTTTCTTTTTAAACAGCATTTGAGTTGCATAGGTGCGAAGCTGGTTTTGAGATAAAGAAATGCCCGGCACCTCCAGCGGGCGGGAATGTTCGGGCAATACCTCAACCTCCGTTTGAAACTCCCTGCCCGCCTGATCAGCGACAAAGACCACCCGGTACTGGGCGATGAACTTCTCCCCGGCAATGGTGATCACCGCATCCGAAGGCTCAACAACAAAACTTTTTTTACCTGCCGAATCAGGCGCCCGCTTGATCCGCAGCACATTTTTCAGGGGCAGATCCCCAGCAATGGATTTGGTGGAAATATCCACGTACTGGATCGGCTCAGGAGAAAGAAAATGTATGGTAGCCAGTTCGGGCAATAAAACCACCGGCAATTTCTGCCCGTAAGAAGTCATGGCTGTAGCTAACAGTACAGCCACTAATAAAATTCTGGATTTCATAAATAAAGGATAAATAGTAAACGAATGATTAATAGTTCTTTTGCGCGTTCTGAAGCGCTTCGGGGTCGATCAGGTAGATATAGGAATTGTATTTGATCTTTGCTTTGTTCTTGCGGATCACCGAAGCAATAGCAGAAGAGGTGGACTGAAACACTTTATCGATACTGCTCATTAAAAACTGGTTCCCGGCATTGCTCCCCTGCAGGTTTACCCCCTGCATCGAATTCCCGCCCAGGTCTTTGGTGAATTCCCGGAAAGCAGATTCGGGAACATAGAGTCCCGGCAAACCGTCCGCATCATAGATGTCGAGCTTTACAGGCAGTATCTTACCCCCAAATAAAATCGACTGAACAGTAAGGGTAACCCTTTGATCCCCAAAACCAGAAATCAGCGCATACAAGTAGGTTCCCTTTTTAACCAAACAATTCCCAGCCCTGATGTCTTCCAACAGCCGCAGCCGAATCCTGGATCCCGCATACCCGGTGATGTTTTCATCAATCACCGCAGTAATAAAGCTTTCGGTCTTACCCGGCAGCAAAGTATTGAATACCCCAGAATACTCCCGTTCACGAATGACTTCCAGCTTAGGCTGGTTTTTACGCAGTTCCTCAATTTTCTTCAGTTCCCCCTGCCGAGATTGCTCCGCTTTATACTCCGGATCAGAAGCCTTACTCACGCTGTCCATGTACGCCATTTGAGCCTTGAACATTTCCATGGGATCCTTTTGATTTACTGGCGGCGGGGATTCATATACTGGAGCCGCATAGGTACCCTTACCTGCATTACCGCCAGAGTAAGTGCCCGCGTTACCACCAGCATAAGAACCATTTTTTAATGCTGCTAAAGCAGAACTGAGTTCCTGGTCATGCCTGGACATCCTGGTCATGCCCTGCTGCTGGGCAGACAGGCCGCTGGCATACGGCAAGCCGGTAGAACCAACCCCACTGAACCGCTCTTTCATCATCCGATCAATGGAATCCAGCTGCCCTTGCTCTTCTATTGGATTAACTGCAGAGTTCCCGTCCGCCTCTTTATACTGCTGGTTAAATGCATCCAGCTTATCCTCAAAGTCCCTTTTCTGGACTTCAGTAGAAACGCTTCCGATCTGATCCTGCATACCGGCCTTTTCTTTCACAGCAGCCACAGGCTCCCCGGTGTTCAGCCTGTACACATAAAAGAACAGGCACAAAAAAGGAAAGGCGATCAGCGGGATCACGTATTTGGGTTTTTTAAATCTATCTGGGATCATACTTATTGGCATTAATGGTGATTTGATGTAACCTGTCAATTGCTTTTTCCAGATGCAGGCTGTCTGCCGGGGTTAAGCTGCCTTTACCGATCAAAAATTCGATCTGCTTTTTTATAGCAATAATTTCCCGCAAAGCCCTGGTTTTCTCCATGATCTCAGAGATCCCGGCTTCCACGGGGTTGCGCTGAGCTCCTAAAGCTTCAGCAGGAGTTACTTTCTTTTCAGAATGCCGGAAGACAGTAAAAGAAAGCGCCATAGAAAACAGCATCAGTAAAACCATCAGTACAAATACCTGCCGGGGATATTTAACCAGCAAGGCGGATAAATAAGCCCAGGCCCTGTTAAAGTAAACCGCAAACTCTTTGCGGATCTCGGAAAACAGCGTATGCGACGGGTCTCTTTTAGAGTGAATTTTTCTGAACATTTTCTAAGTCTTTATTTTCAAGGGTTTTCCAGCCTGTGATCAGCAGGCCGTGTGGATTGTTATCACTGCGCGGGATGTCCTTCAGGTAGCCTTCAGTGACCAGCGAGCGCAGCAGTGTCGCGCTGCGCCGGTCAATTTTCAGCTTCCCGTAAAACCGGAAATACTTCCTGGGAATATCCAGCACAATAGAATCCGTTTCCAAAGTCAGCACCGAACTGGAGGAAAGGATGGAATTGAAATAACCCCGCTCTTTGAGGTTATTGAGCTGCTGTATACCGGATTCATCGATCAGGTACATCGCCTTTTTCATCTGGTACTGGATGTACTTGTCATCCGGGGTCAGCGAAAAAAAGATGGCGTGGAACAAATCGATGTGGGCGCGAAATTCTGCGGGCCGGTTCATCTGCACGTCCGTTTGACGGACCAGGATCGGAACATTATTGTCCAGGATATAAACGCTTTGCCTCGCATTAGCTACCTGTTTATAGGCAGAAAACAGTGACAAAGCAGAGATCAGTACAGAGGCCAGCAGGCTGCCGGCGGACACCAGCGAAGCCAGGCGGATCTTGCCTTCAATGCTTTTGATGAGCATAAAAAAGAATTACAAATAAGAGATGGAGCGTTTAATAAAAGAGAAATATCAATCAAAAGGCAGCTTGCTAAAAGAACTTGCCGGTGGCTTTCTTGGCCATCCCCACAACGGTAGAAGAACCACGGCCAAAGCTTGATGCAGCGGAAGTGATCCCCGAGGTGGAGATGATCCAGGTGGAAATACTTGGCACAGTGAACATACAGATCGCCCCGACAAAGAAAACAATGATCACTGTCCCAAAGGACAGGATCCCGTTGCCGGCAAAGACTGCCATTTTAGCCAGGCCGCCTTCAGTGCCTTCCGGACCGAGCAGTTCTTTATATTTACCGATCTCCGAGGTCATGGCATATTTCTGCATCAGCGCCATGATGTACATCACCAGGTAAGCGATCCCGGTGTACAGGTTCACCGCAATGAACCGGGCGATCCAGGTTGAAAAACTATCACGGAATGCAGGCAGGATACTGACCGCCACCGCAAAAGGGCCTAAAATGATCAGGATGCTCGAGTAAATGATCTGGATGATAAAGATCACGTACACCGCAATTCTCAGTATCCAGATGCCGATCAGCTCTAAAAGCTGGGTCATCAGCAGTTGCAGGCCGATAGCCATCCGGTTTTTCAGTTCGATCAGCGGGGTGACTACAGTAGAAATACCTTCCTTCACCGAACTGGTTACCGCATCCCAGGCCTGGCCGTACCAGCTGTCGGATTCCTTTTCAGCCACCTCGGTCTGCGCCTGGAAGGTATACAGCGCATTGGCCACCTTGTTCATGTAATCCGCCCTGGCAAAGCGCAGGTTATTCACGTTGCTCTGCTCGCTCCTATACATCTCCTCGGTTTTCAGCGCGATCAGATCAGTCGGAAAAGCGATCATTTTAGCGAAGGCACCCCACCAGAGGATCACCATCGTCAAACCAAAGGGGCGCAAAAGCGGCATCACTTCCAGCTTTTTATCCCCCGACATCATTTCATAAGATTTAATCGCAAAAAAGATGATCATAAAAATGGCGGCCAGGGCCTTGGCATCGGTAATGAACAGATCGAAATGGGTCCAGATCGAGTCCTTCATCCCTTTTAAAAAGACCATCACCCCTTCCTCATACACCCCATTGCCCTGCAGGAATTCCAGGGACTTTTTGTAATCAGGGGTTCCGGTCTGCGCATAAGACATACCAATACCGCTCAGCAGCAGGACTGCCGTTAATAAATACTTATACATAAGAAATTGATTTAAAGATTAACCCCGGCAGAAAATCCGGGCATAAAAAAACCGGATGGTTGATCCGGTCAGAATGATTAAAAATATTAGATGCTAATTTTATAGTATCGGCTCCTGCCTATTGTCCCAGAAGTACAAGATCATGATTTGATGCTCCGTCACTTTATAAAACATCGAACAGTTACCGTGTAAAACACATTTTCTGACATCCCGATCTTCATCGGCAACAGCATATAGGAAAGGATTTTTAGAAATCGCCTTGAGGCTTTTAGCGACCTTTGCTTTTAGTTTAGCTACAAAAGCATCGCCCCAACGCTCAGCAAGCTGCAAGGTCAATGCCTGGAAGGTTTCTTCTGATTCAGGAGAAAACCTAATTGGTAAACTCATAGATTATTTGAGGTGTTTATTACTGAACTCTGCCAGCGAAATGGATTCGCCCTGTTCAAACTGCTGCAAACTCTTATCAATACCTTTTAAAACATGATCAGGCAATTTAGTCTCTACTACCTGAGGCTCAAACTGAACTTTCAACGCTTTAAGCACAGCTTTAATCGTTTTCAATTGTTCGTTGCTTTCCGGATGTATCAGTATGCTTTCCATATGAACAAATATACAAATTCCTATGCTAAAAAGAATAATTGGAATGCCAATAAATCAATACTTTCGACTTTGAATCACTTGGTTAGCAATCTCTACATCTGAATCTGGATTCCAGTTTTGAATGGGTACCTGCCCCTGCTTTACCTTATCCCGCTCTCCCGTCAAATTGATCGATTTCATTCCATTCGCAGTCCTGGTCGCCCAGGTAGCAGAAAGCACCCTGTACTCCTGCAGCATCCGGTGATAAGCCAGGATCCGGGAACCCCGGTCCATGTCTGCTGTTCTGGCCCCATCTATCCGCTCCTTCAGCACTTCCAGTTCATGCTTGTACCAGCCGTACAAACCTTCAGACAGCACTTTAGCCCTAACCGCAGGGGCTAGCGGGTTTAACATCGAAGCAGGGGAATGTTCCATTACCGGCTTCAGCTCCTTATTGTAATACAAGATCCATAATGGATCAGCAGCAGACACAGCACCGCTGACATTGGCTATTTCCAGCAGTGAAGTGTTGCGAAGTGTATCCGCTTCCAGCTTATAGCCGTTACTCACTCCGTTCATCGTTCCTACCATGCCCAGCCGCTGCGACTGCGGTCCCCAGGCGACAAGCGGCCTGCGGTCGGTATCCGGGTAGTTGGGATGCAATCCCCAGGTCAGCCAGTAATAAGGGTTAAGCCCCAGAAAGCCCGAACCGGGTTCAAACTTCCCCCGGTCCCACTGCTTGTAAACCATGCGCTCCTGCTGGTAGATCATGGCCTTGTCTTCAATTGCCCTTTGGGCATAAGTGCATTGCAAACCAGTAAAAAGTGCAATTAAAAAAAATAATCTGTTCATAAATTTGTTTTTAAGGTGAACCGGCGGGCCGGCTTGAAAATTGATTAAGTAAATAATTTTATTTACCTTAGTAAAAAATCTTACTATGGCAACCAGGACGATTACAGCAAACTCCGCCGAAAAAAACAGCAGAAAAGACAAACCAGCAAATGCAGCTTTGGACTGGCTTGCCAGGTCATGGTCGAATTTTGATAAAATGGCCAGCGTAAAGACCGGCATCAGCAAAGACAGCCTGGTTTCTTTTAAGCAGGCCATCAACATTGATTACGATCACCTGTCCGTTGTGCTTGGAACTACAAAGACGACCTTACATAAAAAACAGGGAAAAGATACTTTCAGCCCATCGATCAGCGAAAAGGTGATCGCTTTAATGGATGTTTACAGCTTCGGCTACCAGGTTTTCGGTGACCATGACAAGTTCAATAAATGGGTTCAGACCGTTAACAGGGCATTGGGCAACCGCATCCCTTTAGAAGTGATGGATACGATTTTTGGAATCGATGAAGTCAAAAGCATTATAGGCAGGATCCAGCACGGAGTTTATTCTTAATCATGCTGGTATACCGTTTATCCAGAACCAGCTATGCAAGCGACCTGGAAGGAACCGGCGCAAAACTCTATGGCGGCCGCTGGAACAACAAAGGAACAGTACTGATCTATACCTCAGCCAGCCGCGCGCTGGCGGTTTTAGAATTCGCCTCCAACGTCGAACTGGAATTTCTTCCGGACGATCTAAGCGTTACTACTTATGAGATCCCTGAAAAGGATATCCTGACCGTTCCAGACAAAGACCTTCCACAAGACTGGGACCAGCTTCCAGCTCCCCAATCCGCCAAAGATTTCGGCAGCAGCTACTTTAAAGACCAAAAGATCCTCTGCCTCAGGGTTCCCTCGGTAGTGGTCCAGCAGGAATACAACTATTTGATCAATCCAGAATCCAGTAAATTTAAAGCGGTAAGAGTGATGAACATCTCTCCTTTTGAATTTGACAGCAGGATCAAAAAATAAGGCTACTGCTTTAATACTTTGACTCTCTGACAATATCTACAACGTACGGTATTGGGCCGGCAAATAGCCAGTGAGTTGTTTGAAAGTTTTAATGAAATGACTTTGGTCAAAAAAGCCACATTCCAATGCGATTTCGGTGAGGGTCATCTCTGAGGACTTGATCAAATAAAGTGCCCTGTCAACTTTCAGTTTACGCATATAGGCACCCAAGGTGCAGGAGAAATATTTTGGAAAATAATGAGATATGGTTCCAGGATGTACACCTGATTCGGCCGAGAGGTCCGATAACTGGAGGTTTTCGTTCCAGCGGTCATGGAGCAGGCTGTGAATCGTATAGATCCAGGGTGGCATCTTCTTGTCCGATTCCCAAAGTTTCGCCTGCCGCAAATAATGCAGCAACAACATATGAATCGAGGTTCCTGTAAAGGTGTCATCGGCACCGAGCTCCTGGAATACCTGCAGCATCAGGAATTTAGCGTCCGGCGTTTTATTGATCATCGCCGCAAAACTTTCTTCTTTCAACCCATATTGCTGAAAAAAAGCGTTGTCCATCTCCAAATTAATATGTGTGGAATTTTGCATATTGATGATCTGGTGCGGCTCTCCCGGCATATAAAAGGTTGCCTTTCCCGGCAACCGCTCATAAGAAGATTGTTTTTTCTCCGAACACCCCCCATTGAGCACAAAACTGATATGGGCATTAACATGGCAGTGCCAGGCGTCATTGAAAAGCGAGCAGTCATAAGTACTCACACTAGCGAGCATCTGCTCATCCCTGATCTCACGGATTACGCCTCCTACATATTCTCCTTTTTCTAATACCTGCATGTGGTCTGTTTACAAGGTTAAATTAGTCAAATTGTTTCGATAGCACAAACATGAATCTCATACTATTTTTTGGAGAACCGGTGACTTACTTTTGAATCATGAAACTCATTAATACAATCCTTATTCTTGGCGTGCTGCTGTCGAGCAACTCCGTAAGTCGCGCGCAGGGAACGGTTCGCAAAATGGACAGCGTTTTCAATTGGCAGGCTGAGCATGGAATGCTGATGGGCAACCTGCTAGTAGCAGACAAAGGAAAAGTGGTCTACCAAAGGTCCTTCGGCTATCAGGATCTAGAACAAAAGAAGCTTAATACAGACTCATCGGGCTTTGCCCTGGCATCAATTGCCAAAGTGTTTACCTCTACTGCGATACTCCAGCTAAAGGAAAAAGGAATGCTAAAGCTGGATGAACCCTTTAACAAATATTTCCCTGAATTTATGTTCCCTGATATCACCATCAGGCATTTACTGAACCATACCTCAGGACTTCCTGAATACGAACTGTTCGACTCACTGGCAAAGGCGAATCCTGATAAAATCTATAAAAATGAGGACATTATTCCCGCTTTAAAAGTCTGGCCAAAACGCCTGTATTTCAAGCCAGGAACGAATTGGCGCTACTCGAGTATGAACTTTTGTTTGCTGGCTCTGCTGATTGAAAAGCGCTCCGGGTTGACTTTACAGCAATATTTCTATGCTCATATTTTTGAACCTTCCGGCATGAAACAAAGCTATGTTGACAACCTGATCACCAGCCGGGCGAATAAATACCGTACGCAAAATTATCAGTTCCTTCCTCTTAAAGACAGCCTGGTCAATGTCAACAGTTTGCCGGGTGAACATCAGATGATTTACAATTACGGGGGCTTCAGCGGCCAGGGAAGTTTAACCAGCACAGTAAATGACATGCTTTTATTTGACAAGGCGTTTTTCAGCTATCGCCTGCTCAGCAGCCAATCTGTAAAAGAAGCACTGACTCCGTCAGTACTAAACAATGGTAAAAAAGCGAACACAATCGTCTTCGATGGATATGGACTTTCCTACTATGGTCTGGGCTGGTTCATACCAAAAGACACTACAGGTGGATTAACCGTTTACCATCCCGGAGGCAGGCCAGGTGTGGGTACTCAATATGCGCACAATATCAGCAAGGATCAGACCGTAATACTGCTTGGCAATATCAGTTCAGGAGAAGTTATTCCATCAGCTGTTTCTGCCCTTCGTATATTAAACAGAGTGGCACCCCTGGAGCAAAAAGTTTCTCTAGCAAGGATTTATGCCATTACCCTAGCTGGCAAGGGTAATCATGCTGCCCGCAAAATCGTGGACAGTTTAAAGTCGGATCAGGCCCACTACAATTTGCATCCCCAGGACTGGATTGACAGAGCTAAAGATCTTTTTACTGCTGGAAACAAAGAACTGGCTATGCAGGCCATAGAAACGGGGCTAACTGTCTTTCCGGCCGAATCAATAATGACTGAAGCCTATGGAGATGTATTGAGGCTCACCGGTCAAAAAGACGATGCAGCCTTGCAATACAAAAAAGCAATAGAGCAAGACAAGAAAAATAAGAATGCCAAAGAAAAGCTTGCCCGACTTCAAAAAGGATGAGTAACGTATCTAAAGACGTAAAAAGCGCAAAGAACAATTACTATTGTTTGAGGTATTTCGCCTCCCTGATGATGTCCTCAACATACCTGCGGTCCTGATTGATGAAATCCTGAAAAGGATTCAGCGACTTAACAATCCCCCGCTCCCGCGCCCAATACATCGCTTTCCAGCCGCCGTATGCCAGTGAACAAAGTAGTTGCAATTCCTGTGTGATCTTTCTGAGCAGCTGATCCCGGCTGTTGTAATCTGTCAGCACGTTACTGCCCTCTTTCAGCACAAAGCCTGGAACATCAGTAGCCAGCCGGACCGACCGAACCTTCATTTGGTTCCCAAATTCCTCCGCAAATAGCAACAGGTAAGGCTCACTCTGGGCCATCACCAGCATCTGGTTACTGTAATTCACCAGATCCGCAATGATCAATCCCATATCCCGAACTGCAATGCCGTTTTTTAAAGCGGAATTCACGTTTGATAAACTCTCATAGATCACCGTCTGGACCAGCACCACCGAACCCACATTCAGATTGATGGTCTGCAAATTCTTGTCGATCTTCTCCAGGTACTCATTATGCGTCAGTTCAGCCGCCTGGCGGGCAACCGCGTTTTCACTGACCGTTTTAAAATGTTTCTTGTCATAAACCACCCGCTGGGCGTCTGCCTGGTTCATCAGGCCCGCCGCCATTAAAAGGGATATCAAAGTATGCTGTGAGCTCATCATTATTACGAAAAAAAGGTTAGGAAAATATATCAGCCTGAAAGGCTGGTATTGTTCGGGATCGTTCAGTTCTGTTCATATCCGTACAGCAGACCAAACCAAAAACACCCTCAGAATACCACAAAGGCAGATTCACATATGGCATGAGCCTTGCAAACACCAATCTGGAATAGACGCCAAAAAATATAGTTTAGTTTTAGTTAAGGAAGGCTGGCTGCATCGGATGATGTACCAGCTTTTGTTTTTACTTCAAAAACGCGCATTGCGGATAATCTCCTGTACCAGTTCCTTATCCTTGTCAATGTAATTCTGAAAAGGATTCAATGAGCGCAGCATCCCGGCGGTGCCCATATACTGCATGGAATTCAGCAGCCCTGCTGAAATCTCCTGTATGCCGGAAAGTTCCGTCAGCACATAATCGAACAGTATTTTACGGTCTGAAGCTTTCATCTGGTTAACTGCGCCAATACTCACGCTCAGCCCAATTAGGTAATTCACCAGCGAACGAGATTTACTCACAAACTCAATCTCGGTGTGGTAAGCCATCCCGATCAGCGCAGGATTCTGCTGGGCCATCTGGTAGATCGCCAGCTGGTTTTGAACGATCCTGTTGACCATCGGCGTTGCCTGGATCCCGATGTTTGCCGCATTGATCACAGTTCCCAAAGCATGGTAACGCTGCTGCAATTCCCGGTATTTCATCTTCAGCCGGGCAAGCATCGTCTTGTTCTGCTGCTCATTGGCGGTAGTCACCGCCTGGCGATTCCGCGCCTCATTCTGCAGACTGTATTCTGATTTGGAAGCATCGACCAATTGGTGAATACCCGCGATGTTCAGTGCTTTTTTCTGTCCAAAACCAGAAAAAGTTGAAAGCAACAGAAAGGCATAAAAAAAAGGAAATGCAATATTCAAGTATTTCCAAATGGGCGCGTCTTTCATAAATTTTAGTATAAGGATTTGAGGGTTTGGTATAAGGAATACCATAGGTTAGTATAAAAAACGGGTGATTTGTATGATTACCGTTTAAGGTATTTTGCCTGACGGATCACATCATTTGCAATCTGCACATCGTTATTGATCCAGGTCTGCCAGGGATTGAGTGCCCGCCAGATTCCCTGCATTTTTGCCCAGTACATCGCCCGGTGCATACCATAAGCCATACCCCGTAAGATCCGAAGCTGTGAAGCGATATGATTCAGTAACTTCGCCCGCTCTCCGGCATCCATGAGGTTACTCGCACCGCCTCTAAGCGCAAATGAACTCACCTCCAGTGCTAAATTCGTCGCACGCAACTTAAACTCTCGGGCACCTTCTTCAGCAAACAGGAGCAGCACAGGGTTAGACCTGGCAATGCTCACCGCCTCTCCGACATCATTTACAATATCTATCCCGATGTCGGTGATCTCTTTCACGGTCGTCAGAGAATGCAGGATTCCGGAAACTTCAGAAAGGCCGCGATAAATCCGGTCCTGCAGATCATTTACGATGACCAACTGACCGGACACGGCCATTTGTCCGCGCTGGATCAAAGTCAGGTTGTTATTGGTTCGGTTGAGCTGGCCGTCGATGGTCGCACTGCCTGAATAAATCGCTGCTGAGGTCACCGGATCAACGTAAAGGGTTTGGGAGAATCCGTACAACGGAATGTGCACGATTTGGATGATAACTATGATAAAATATTTACACATTTGATTATTTTTAGTGAATGATAAAACCATGTCTTCAATCGCCATCTCATCAAAATCTATGAAACGCCTTTTCAAATTCCTGGATAGATAAAAATGATTGAAAACTATTTTTGTTTATTGGGACTACCTGAGCAACATTCCCAGAAGATATCTGTCTTTTCAGTGACCCACACGAATGACCCAACTTATAGTAAGCTCTTAAACCAATATGAAAAAAACGTTTATTTCCATTCTATTTGCGCTGATTAGCGGTACTTGCTTTTCACAAACTTTATCAAAAGTTGATTTTATAGAAGATTTAGAATTTCTCAAAAAGACTTTACCTGTTAAGCATACCAATCTTTTTGCAAAGATCACGCAGCCTGATTTCGAGGCGAAGGTAGGTGCCATTATTAGCAGGGCTGATAACTTAAATTATGAGACTTTTACTACCGAACTGTTTAAGTTAATGGTGAGCATTGGCGACGAACATACCTTTGTTGAGCCAAAATTCACTAAAGTTCTTCCCATCCAATTTGGACTCTTTAAGGAAGGACTTTTCGTAACAGGCATCGATTCGGCCAATTCGGCCTTTTTACAGGCCAAATTGGTAGCCATTAACAACAACAGCGTCAATAATGTAATTTCTTTATTTAAAGAAGTTATTCAAAGTGAAAATCAGTCTTATTTCGATGACCATTTTCTCCATTTCATCAATAACCCCGCTTTTTTAAAGGGTTTAGGTATCATTGACTCTGACGGGGAAGCCGAATTTACTTTGGTTGATAAAAACAACAAACACATCAAAATCAAGTTGGCAGCCATTCAAGACAAGGATATTGCGAATGTAAAATTAGCTTTTGCCAACTCTGATCTGCTGTCTAAAAAGAAAAAAGGAAATTACTGGTCCGACTATGATTCCGAAAGGAAAACACTTTATTTCAATTACAATGAATGCAGAGATGAGCAGAACAATCCTTTTGAAAAATTTAATAATGAGCTGTTTACCCTGATAGCTTCGCAGCAACCTGTGAAAATTGTCCTCGATCTGCGATACAATAACGGTGGTAATTCTGGAGTTTTATATCCATTTATCGAAAAGATCAAAGACAGTTATCTCAATCAGAAAGGAAAGTTCTTTGTTCTGATTGGCAAACAAACCTTCTCATCAGCAGTAATGAATGCGGTTGAGTTGAAAAAAAACTCGAATGCCATGTTCATTGGTGAGGCTACCAGTGGCAATATCAACCACTATGGCGAAGTCAGGGGTTTTAGCCTGCCTAAATCTAAGATAGTGATTGCCCATTCTACCAGATACTGGGAGACCTGGAAAGGAAAGAAAGGACCTCTAAAGCCTGATACCGATGTGAAGTACTCGATCAAAAACTACATTGATGGAAGAGATGAAGCATTGATGCAGGTGTACAAGTACTAGAATATACGCAGGCTAGTCGAGGCAGGAACGATCTTCCGTTGGTTAACCTGTGCGACAAACTTTCCTAAAGACAGCCCGCTGATTTTCAGGTCAGCCATAAAAGCATCCAGCCCCTCCGGATAAGTCCCGAAATAATCGGTGTATACCTCGACCGCCATTTTCTCCGGCTTTTCAGTGGTATAGGTCAGGTACTGGGCCAGGCTGACCTCGACACCGTAAACTTCCCCGATTTTGCCCCGCCTGATGTAAACTTCATTAAATCTGCTCCGACCAGCCTTGTTGTCCAGCTGATTAATGGTAAAGATCTTTTTGCGCTCGGTGTCGCTGATGGAAAGCAGGGCCGCGATTTCATCGTACTTGTCTTTGAACTTCCGCTGATCCAGCAGGATCACCGTATCAGATTCAGATATGATACAGTCCTTTAAAATAGGATTGCCAATGATGTCAGACAGACTTTGCGTCACCTCGATGATCTCCCCCCAGAACTTACGTACTGTTTTGTTTAAATACAGCAGGAAACCGGCCATAATGGGTGAGGTAATTGCCTTCCAGGCCTCTTCCAGGATGAGTGCTTTACGCTGGGTTTTACGGTGCCGCATCTTCTGGATGAACAAATCGATGATGATCACCGTAATGATCGGAAACAAAATTTTATTGTCCTGGACCGAGTCAATTTCATAGATGATCAGGCGTTCGGACAGCAAAGATTTATCCGCAGATTCATTCAAAAGACTTTGGAATTCACCATCCTTATAGAACTTCTTGAGCACAAAACGGAATTCTTCCACATCAAACGGAATCTGTTCCTCAGCCTTGATTTCTGGAATTCGCCCCAGGGCATATTCATAAAAAGTATTGAAACTCAATTCCGAAACATTATTCAAACTCTCGGAGCCACCACCACCAAAATACTGCGTATAATAAGAAGAAATGACCAGGGAAATCACGTCGCGCTCAATATGACTGACTGTTCCCTCAGCGCCGCGCCATAGTAAACAGACCAGGGTGATCAGGAAATCTTTCTTTTCAATGTTGTATTCATCCTCCGAAATAGAAAAAGGGTTCATCGTAATCGGCTTCTGCTCAGTATAGGTGATGTACTTTCCCCCATAGTATTTACATAACCCGGAATAGGAATGCCCGACATCAACAATCACCACATCCATATTCACCAGCATATACTGCTCAACCAGGTTATTGACAAAGTAAGACTTTCCGGAACCCGAGGGTCCGCAGATGAACTTATTGCGGTTAACGATCCTTCCCATTTGCATCATCAGGTCCGAAACATCGATCCCCACGGGTATGCCCTGGCGGTCAGTAAAGCGGATCAAAAAATCCGAGGGATCATCTACCGGCAGCGATTCCTTATACAAAAAACACAGCGCCGCATCGCAGGTGGTCAAAAACCAGTCGTAAGCCTTGAGCTCGACCCCGTTGCCGGGAATAGCAGTACGAAACAGCTCCAGCTGGTTGTAGGTGTTCTTTCCCGGTATGATCCCCATTTGAAACAAACTGCTTTCCACGAAATTGCAGGCAGGCTGCAGCTTGTCTTTACCCGCGCAAACAATGATATTATAATGGGCATTCACCAGAAGCTGGTTGTCTTTGGCTACATCTTTCAGCAGCAGATCGATATCTTCCACGCAAAGCAGATTGGCCGGATCAGGGATACCCGAATGCCGCTTGCGCTTCAAAGTCAGCTTTCGCAAAGTTGTTGCCTGTTCAGGAATTTCAATGACCTGGTTGTATAAAATGCAGTCAAAGTCCGGCACCCTGACCAGAAAGGACAACAGGTCAACCGGAAAGCTGCGTACCGAATCATTATCGCCCAGCATGGTGTGACCTGCAATACTTCCAGGAAGCTCAATGGCATCAATGTCCACCAGGCTAATGCTCCTGAAAGCACGCTCACCCAAGCCAATATGGGTGTCACAAGGCGCGAAATTATCCAGGCTGATCACCTCAGCGCTGAAATTCATCCCCAGTATTCTTTTGATCAGTACATTTAGCTCCTTCTCCCGCAAGACGCGGGGTTTAGTCCCTCCGGACTCCAGGATAGCGATGACCTTATCGACCGCCTGCCGGAAGTCCCGCAGGCTTTTAGGATCGTACTGGTAAAAGGAACCCTTTTTGACCTGCCGGGTAATGCTGAGGTAAGTAAATACCTGCACGCGGCTGCGCCCTGCAAAATGAGCATTGTATTTCCCCTGCAGATATTCCTCCGCGGGCAGATGCGGATACTCAGAGCGGGACAAAATATCCTGCTTTTGCAGCAGGTAACCGTTGCCCAGGATCTTAATGATATTGTTAAACAGGCCATGAAACTCATCATATTCAGTTACTGCCCCGCTGTACTGCACCACGGGATTGACCATGCTGATGACCACGGAGAATTCCCCGTTCAGCCCATACAGCAGGTCATAATCCGGATGGGGATCAATGCCGATATACGGCACCCGGAATTCATTCTTTATTTGCATAAATACGGTGGTTGATTTTAGAAGGAAATTGATAATGCCCGCTACAGCGGGTCTTTTGATGCAGACCTTTTTTCTGCTGGGATGCCGTATAATACAGCCCGCCACAGGTGCAGCCCGCCAGCACGATCACCCCTAAAAACAAGCTAAACAGCGCCATCACTAGAGAACCAAGAACAAGGCCCGCCAGCAAACAGGCGATACCCCAGTAAATGAACTTCCCGGCAAAGCCTTTGTATACGAGGGGCTTCTGGAGCCCCTTGTATACATTGTAAACCCTTTCCATCTACAAGCCGAAAAAAGCCTTGATGATCAGCGAGGAAAGCACTAAAAAAAGGCAGGAACCGCCCCAGCCCATCAGCTCCTTGTTGATGTCCTGATCTCCCGAGTTCCATTTGGAATACACGCGCAGACCGCCGACAAGCCCGACAATCCCCCCGATCACCAGGGTGACGTTGGTAACAGGTCCGACATAGGTTTTAAGGGAAGTGGTTGCCGCATTCAGGCCGGTTACCCCGCTCTGGGCAAATGAAGAAGTGTGGGTAATGACAAACAAGATTGCCAGTACCAGTAAATGTTTGGTTTTTCTCACCGTAGTTCATAGAGAATAGCATTAAAGGAGGCCTCGAAACAGACCTGACATAGAAGAAATAAAAGAGGTAACTAAATCCCAAAAAGCCCCTGTAAAAAAGGCCCCAACAGGATCATAAATAAACTGGCAAAGAACCAGCCCGCAACCGCGGGAGTTACATGGCCTTTGCCCATTTGCCAGTTGTAATAAATATTGACCGCGCCAGCGATCCCGAACAAAGCTGCAAGTACCAAGGTGGCATCACGGGCAGAAAAAAACGAACCCCTCAACTGGCCAGTCGCTTGCTGCATTTCAGCAATGCCGGGCTGGGCCTGGACATTTGCGAACACCATCAGGGGTATAGTTAATGACAAGAACCAGCGTTTCCAATCGAATAATTTCATAATTTTAACACATTGATTCATTAGAAAATGGCAGGATTTATAGGAATAAAAGATTGCGGCAATGCGCCAAGGAAAATATTACTTCAGGACTTTTATAAAGCCGTTTACCGAGGTGAGACTGGGTATCTCATGGATTTTCTGCATGAGCAATTTGTCTGGGAGTTTCCAGGGGGCACGATTCAGACGGACAAAAAAGCCGCGCTGGCATACCTAAGTCAGTACTATGCTGCCAGAATGCAGCAACTTACCATCACGAAAATGATTACCCACGGCCCCGAAGCGGCAGTCAGCGGAACGGTGCTTACTGAATCGGGACTGGAATACCATTTCTGCGATATATTTACCTTCAGCAGTGCCGGTAGTTCGATGATCAAGCACGTCAGTTCTTTTCAAAGATAGAAGGATCAGAAGCTCACTGACCTGGTATACTGAATGGCATCCTTTTGTGCCAGTACAAATAACTCCTTGATGGACACCCCTCCCATTCCAACAGATGCAGGCTCAAACTTAGCCTCAACAGATGCATCAGCTTTTGCCCCAAAATCAGCGAGGCTTATTTTCTCGGGAACAACATCCTCTGAGAAGGTCAATACAGTAGGAATGTCCCCACCACCTTCCGGAGCTGCCCGGCTGTCCAGTAAAAACACCATCAAGTAATACACGGCATATCCAATGCCGCAAAAAGTAAAAAAGTTAATCCAGGTCATAATTCTAAAGTTTCTATAAAGTTTTTAATCAGTTTTTTTAGTTCAGGCTGGGTAGCAAACAAATGCTTCACCGCAAAAGCCACCACTTTGATATTGTCCACGCCCGTTGCCATTTTAAAATGATTCAGCATCAAAGCGGTCTTGGCATCCAGCCGGGCATGAACCATACTTTTATGGTCAGCAGTATCATAGCCCAAAAGTTCCCGGTAAATTGGAGAAACCTCCACCGCACCAGGATTAGACTTACCATCAGCCCGTTTCTTAACTACCGGTACTACCGGCATTACCTTTTGATCAGAGATCGAACTGCGCAGCTGATCAGCCAGGGATTTGATTTCACTCATAAGACGGATTACTAATGGCATCAAAAGCCAGGTCATCCAAAACGAAAGAAAGATGTGTGACAAACACCTGGTCCAGTACAGGCTCAATCGCGGGTACCACAGAAACCGGAGTCCTGAAAGTATTGACCCGGCTGAAATCCACCCTATCCGGAATCGGCAAACTCACCATTCCAAAGTTTCCCAGCTGCTCATCCACCTCAGTCATGGTTTCATAGCGGACATTCGCCTTGATCCGGCTGGGAACAAAAGAAATATCCACCGCGGGATTGATCTTTTGCAGCACTACTGCAAAAAGAATTGTAGACTGAAAACTAAACTCGTCATAACAGAACGGACATAAAACCAGGTCCGCGGACTGAAACACGGGGATCAGCCCGTCATCATCCAGCTTTCCCGGCAGATCAATCAACACCAGATCATTTGGATTCTCGTTCAGCACCGAAAGCATCGCAGGAAACTGTTCCAGGTTCGCCGCTAATACCTCGTATGGTTCCGCGTTCTCCAGCAGTTTCGCTTTCTGGTATTTCTGTACAATGGACTGCTGGTAGTCCATATCAATGACTGTGACTTTGCAATTCCTGACCGAGGTCAGGTAATTCGCCAGCAGTAAAGTGAGCGTGCTTTTTCCAGCACCCCCTTTCTGGTTTCCGATAAGAATGATCATGTATTAAGATTTATGAATTTTGTAAATAGCGCAGCGATTTGCTACTTTGGCTGGAAATTAACGTTATGAAAAAGGCATTCCTCATCATCTCACTGCTGCTAATTTTCAACAGCAGCTTCGCCCAATACGCAGCAGAAGTTAAAAAGACAGCTACCGCCATGCTCCGTGCGGAGAAAGCAAACGACTACAACGCCTACGTGGACTATTTTTATCCATCAGAGATCAAATCAAGGGGCGGAAAAGCGAAATTCATCAAGGGAATGCAGTCCCGTGAACCGGCCCTTAAAGCCATAGGGTTGACAATGCCAACCGAATCATTGGGGAAAGTATCGAAGTTTTACAGAGCAGGCAAAGAGCTTCACTGCACCATTGAGTCACTGACTAAATTCAAATTCCCCGATGGCAAAACATCATTACATATATCACACTACCTGGCCATAAGCAGCGATGCAGCGGGCAAAAACTGGAGGTTTATCATGACCAGCGGCAAAACCCCAAGCCAGGTCTGGGCGATGGTGCCAAAATTCAATGAAAACCTGACTTGGGTAGATTATAAAGAATAGTTATAGAATGTATAAAAAGCAATCATTTGCCGGAAACTTCCATTTACTCAAACTTCAGATTTCAGGTAAGAGGTCGATTACTCCGAGACCACAGACACCGAAAGGAAGTCAATCACTGAGTTTCTCAATTTCTCCAATTCAGTCTGGATGTTCGCTCCCGAAATTTCACTAAAATATATCTTCTCAGAATCTACGGTTATACTAAAAGCTACCCCGTGATAAATTACCGGGATTTGAACCTCAATTTTTTTCTTTACGATTTTAAATTGAGTATTTACCGCATCCTTCCAATATATCCTCATGTGGTTTATAAAATCCACGTTAAGTACCGCTAACAAATCTTCTATACTTTTTTTATCACTATTATCAATTTCAAAATTCATGGGGTAAAAGTACGTTGCTGAGAATTGGTAAAAGACGATATCAAATTATATATAAATAATAATTCAACTCCGACTTAATTCAAAAAAAGAATCACCATTTGGCTACCTATCTGGTATTGGTTCTGGCCTGGCGTTTCCGATGCCTGTTCCGCCCATGTATCGCTTCATCATCGATATCATCTGATATTGAAATCTGGATCGGCTGCTGAAAAGGCTCAAACGACTGCTCAGAACTTATTGGCTGAGTTCCTGACTCATGGAACGGCTGAGCAGTTGAACTGCTGAACTGATGATCTGAAGAAGGATTGGACATATCGGCCGGGTCCTCGGCATACCTAATTCCTGATTTGATCTCGGCTTCGATCTTACTATTAAGCTGGTCCAGTTCATCCACAGCATCCAAACCAATATTAACTTCAGAGGCACTTCTCTGTTCAGCCAGCAACACCTCCTTATCCATCACCTCACCTCCTTTAAATACAATTCCCTGCGCATGGTCAATAATCGAATAACCATAGGGAGCCATTCCCGGCTGGCCGTGAAACAAAAACTGCAAGCCAATTTTCTCTTGCAATACCTCGCACAGATCAGAACTGAAACCAACCCCCGCTTTTTCAAAGCCACCCGGCAGCGGAATAGCAACTGAGCGAAGTTCGCAGGAATATTCTTTTTTATACTTATGAATGATCGCCGCGATCTGTACCGCTCTTTTGCTGTCAATCACAGCACCAGCGATCCGGTCTTTGACATCCTGAAACTCAACACTCAAAAGCTTTTTTCCGAATTTGATCAGATCCATCTTGCCACCTGAATCCTTCAGCACATATCCTTTAGCTTCCAGCAGCAGCATAAATTGAGCTTTTGTACTGAAACTAAAAGCCAGTACTTTTTGCAGGTCCATTCGTGCCGTCTCCAGCGCATCCAGCTTCATCAATTTATTCATGTTCTGGATTGCCCGCATCTTTTCAAAACCGCTGTTGATCTTCTTACCCTCTTTATTGATCCGGGTGGATACAATGTGAACGTGGTTATTAGCAGTATCTTTATGAAAAATGATCAGGTAAGGCTGGTCTTTGTAACCCATCTCTTTCATCCAGTTCGTCGCAATTTCAGTTAATGCTTCTTTACCCGTTGATTTGCCTTTAGCTGAAATGGTCACATGGAACTGAGGATAATACGTTCTTTTGTTCCTTGCCGACACCATCTTCAGGTAGTTGATATAATCCTGGGGCATTAGGGTGGTCAGGCCCTGTAATGGACCGAAGCCAGAAACCTTCATCAGTTCCCCCTTATCGTTTTCTACTTTATTGGTATTGTACCTGACCCCCTTAAAGGTCCGGCTCGCCTGGAGAATCTTTACGATCATTTTAAGAAACAGAATCTAAAAAATACACATAGGGTCATCGGCTCGGATGCTCCGTATAAGGATTTAGTGCATGATGATTAAAGTAAATTCAATGCAGAGATAGGAATAACGCCGTGATTTTCAGTCAAAGCCGCATTTTCCATTTTGTCTGCGCCTGTCACCGCCACTCCTATAACTTTGTTTTCATAACTTAAAATTGGACCACCGCTGGTTCCACCAATTAACGGTGTATTAACCAACATTCGCCTTATGGAAGAAACCATTCTGAATCCAACAATCAACCCAGGTGAGAATATACCAGTGTCACCATAATTATGATTAGGAAAACCGGCAACGGCAATATGATCGTTGATTTGAATACTGTCACTTTCACCTGATACGAGGCCCTCATCCAAATCCAGTCCATCAGCGGTAAATATCGCTAGGTCAATGGTCTCATTCCGTTTTAGGATTTTAACGGGATACCTCTTGGTTAGCTCATCTGCTCTGAAAACAGTACTGTCCTCACGAATAGAGTGCTCACACGTCACGAGCCCGTGGCCAGCCAAATTAAAGCAAGTTCCTTGCAGACCCTGGGGCGATTCTATTATGAAAATACTTTTGAGGATCAGTTTCACATTATAACTCGGTGGAACAGGTATCGCAGAAAGTACTCTCTGCTGATTAATCTGCCATATCTCAGGCATAACGTAAATATCCAAATATGCCAGTAAAATATCCTGGAGGTGATGAAAGCTCAATTTATTGGCCGTAAATTTCCCCGTGTATGTGAATTTATCTACCAAAAAAGCATCACTACCAAAAGCACTAACAATTTGCTCTATTGTGGGGTAAGGAGTTGCATTTATCAACAGCTTTGCTTTGGAGATCAATTCGGGCTCTACCGCATCTGTAATATAAACCGACCCACTAACATGGTATGCCTCATGAACAATTATTAGATAACAATCATCATCAAAATAAATCTGAGCATTCCACAACTTCTGGATAAACGGATGGAGACTTGTCCACGCTGATGGACCTCGTCGAATTAAACCCTCTAACAGTTTCATTATCCACATAGCTGAATTTCCGTTCACAGGATGTTTTAGAAATTCGAGATCCGGTACATATTTAGTCATATCCATACAAAAAGTATTTTGCTAGTGAATTTAAGGATTTAGAGTGATTTAGCATCTCCCTCATTTATTACTATGAAATGATCTTCTATTGAGCAAGTGAATAAGGTGACAAGTGAGCGACTGAGCAAATGAACCTTTGAACAGTTGAATTAATGATCAGATGAACAGTTGATCCGCACAACCGGTGAACAAAGTATCAATTGAACAAAGTAACGGTTGAGCTGCCCACCAGCTGATCAGATGAGCCGGCAATCAGATAAGTCGATGAACGGCAGATCAGCTGAACTAGTGAACAACAGATCAGCTCCCCATTTGCCGGATGATCTTGCGCAGGGTAATTTCCAGTTGCTGGTGCTGCCGGATATACTGGTCAAACAGAATATTAAATCGCTCTACGATTTGCGGGGAAAGCAGGCTCCGTTTGTTCATCGTATTGGCGTATTTAGCCAATTGGTTGATGTTATTGCCAGACCGTCCTAACTCCGCTCCCACTTCATCCAGCTGAGTAATCATCAGTTTCGCATTAACGATCAAATGGGATGAGCGGTTCAGCACCCTGATGCGGATGATTTCAGTTTTAGACACGCCCAAAGCAGTCTCCAACCCGCAGATCTGCTGATATTCTTCTTCTGTAAACCGGGCATCGATTTTTTTACTACGCTTGCCGGCCTTCATAGATGGTCTGCCTTTCAGTTTTCTCACACTTTCCATTGGCGTTGGGTTTTAAAAGCTGCCGAGTTGCGAGGTAGCTTGACTCCTGATGGTTCCCTTTCCTTTAGGAATGGTGAACGTTCAGGCAAGATACTTTTTGTCTGCCAGGGGTTCCGAAGGAATTTCTGTCGGACAAAAAGACATCTTGCAGCGTAAAAGCCGGAACGGGCGTCATAGCTGAAAATCGAAGATTCCCGCGAACGAAGTTCGCCACTGCTGGGCCTTCAGCCCAGAATTAGGGAAAAGCCAAATCATCATATCCCATACCGCCATGGTCAGCCTGGATATGATAATCATGATCCAGACTGAATTCGGAAAAACTCACAGGGACCGGATTCGGCTCCCAGTCCGGCGGCAAAGGACAAAACACACCGCCCGGCTCTTCATGCTGTTCAAAGGTGCTTTGTAAAATACCGCAATACTTGCAGGTATTCGCCCAAAAAGAGTCCTCTGCAGTTTTAGAATAACGGTACTGATAAAATGGATAATTCACCATTAAAAGATCCAGCACCCGCTCATCGATCTCATGCGGGAAGCTAAATAAAGTCGGTCCTTCTGACTTAAACCATTTGGGTTCCGGGTTATCAGATTCATCATCGTCATCATATTCCAGGAAAAAATAATGCTTCGCGCCCAGCGCGATCACCGGAATTTTCCTGCGGCATTTCCAGCAGCTGATCTCGGCTGAGGCAACCAGGTATGGCTTTCGGACAATACAGCCTTCCTGGAATGGAATCCACTTTTTAAAAGGGTTGATATCCTTCACATGATCGGGAATAACCCAGGACTTCTGCTCAGGAATCCACCAGGCTCCGAGCTTTTTGACTTCATCCTTATCTGAATAAGGCACATTTAATACAAGAGACATTAGAGAACAATAAGTATGATTGATACTAAATTATTCAAAAAATATCTGCTATAACTAAATCCAACTGAGAATTATTTAAAAAACCGGCTTACTGGTGGCAAAACAGATCAGCGTATTTGAGGGACTATACTATACCTCTTTCGACAACAAGCGGATCTTTTCATTCCACCTTTCTTGCGCCTCCAGATCTGCCCCATGCCGGGTTTCTTTATCATACTCCAACTGAATCTTCTCAAACCTGGCGTAAAACTTTTCATAATTCGCGCGGATCTCTTCTTTATAATTGCGGTATAGCTGACCGCATTCAGCGCATCTTCCACTTTTTTCCCGATAATAAAACCGATCACTATGTGGCCCTGTTCATGATCAACCAGCCTGGCAATATCTGCCTTATTGACCCGTGAAACATCAAAAAAGCTTTTCTCACTGTTTGGAACAACACTCATGGTAAGGCTGACCTTTACCCGGTTAGTCCTGGTACTGCGTTCGATGGCAAACTTATAGGAATAATCTATAAAAGTAGTACTGGCAAAATCGCTGTTTTCAGGTACAGCCCCCTTAAAGAAACTCAGCTCAATTACCGGGATATCTTTGGAAATATACTCCTGGGCTGAACTCTGCAGAATCCCAAAGGGCAGCAGCAGTAAAACTAAAAACAGATTTTTAAACAGATTGGCATTGCGCATAGGATAACGGATCAATAATTTATATCCAAGGATACACATATAGTACCATTTTTAGCGGCCAATATAACTGCTGCGTGCTGCTTTCATCTCCGCTTTGGTTTTATCGTTGTAATCATTATACCCCTCATAGATCGCTGATCTGTCGGTAGAATAAGGCAAAGCCTTCATCCACACTCCTAACGCCGTATATCCTGATTTATCATGGTCCAGGTACACACCAATATCCGGAAAATTCTTTGCCAGCGCAATCCCCGACTCCAAAAGCGCCAGAGAGTTCAACACCAATACGCTACTCCCCGCACCCGGATGATCCTTAAGCCAGCTCAGGTAATTCATATACCCCTCAAACACCACCAGTTTTTTAGGATCAGCGGGAATAAAGGAAACCGCCTTTTTCCCCAAACAACCCTTAAAATACTTATTCCGCACTTCCCATCCCCCCAACTCATTCTGCCAGCCGGCCGCAAAAAAGTTCTTGCGCACCTTCTTCTCATCCTCCACGTAATAAAAAACCTCGGACAACCTTCCCGCGCCCTGCTCAAAGATCCCCCTGGACCGCAGGTATGCATTGATCCCATCGGTAGTTCCGAATGGCTTAACGCTTTGGATCTTGTAATTGGGCAGCTTCACCGCCTCCCGGATTCGCGGACGATCCCCGGCACTTACCCCTAAACTATCAGAAACCACCAGGTCACAAACCTGCTGGATCTTATCCACTGCTTCCGGAAAAGAAATCCCCTTCCAGTACAGCATGGCGAAGTCAATGATGTTACCCCCCTTACCCATCCCGTGGTCATACCAGAACTGCCGGGTCTCGCTCACGCTGAAAGAAGCGTCCGTATCCGAATCCCGGAGCATACTCAGATACATTGTTTGCCTGCCAGGCTTCCCATAAGGGGCAAACCCCAGCCGGGATAAAAAATCCACCATGGAAACCTCCTGCTTAATCTGTTTTGCTTTTTGTGTCAGAGAAATTGAACTGTTCATACCTATAGATTTTGTTTTTCAGCAGCTAGCACGCTTACAGCAGCAGCTACCCATTTATTATTTAAGAATATTCTATTATTATGTTGGCCGAAATACCCGACATCAAACCCCACCCAAACCACAACCAGCGCAGACCAGCTGCCGAAATACCGGACATCAACATAGACCTGCCGAATTACCAGACATCAAAGCCGAAATACCGGACATCCCAATCAAAATACCGGACATCAAAGCCGAAAAGCCGGACATCGAAAACCCCAATTGCCGAAATACCCGACATCAGAATCAAAATACCCGACATCAGTGCCGAACTACCGGACATTGTAGTGCCTTAATAACCCTTATATATCTTCAAAGAAATCTTGGTTTATATTCGATTTATTCTATATTATTGTAAAAAATTACGCTTTGGCAACAACTATTTCAATTGGTATTCGGGTTTCTCCATCTGTTGTGTATTATTCAATTCTTAAGGAGCTAGACGAACAAATCGAGTTTTTAGTGGTAGATAAACTAATCTTACCTGCGGCATTAAGTCTTCCGGAACAATTAAAATTCATTAGAAACACATTTCTTGATATTCTGAGAGAATTTGATGTCACCGTAGCATGCATACGGGTCACAGAAAGTAATGCTCAGTCTGCTCATTTTGGTAGGATTGGAATAGAGGCAGTAATCCAGGAATTATTCGCCAGTTCTTCAATAGAACATTATTTCGTAGGTGTTATTTCTAGTATTTCGGCCAAACTTGGCTTTAACCGTGACCAGTTTAAAGGATATGTCACTGGAACTACTAATTACGAAAACATCGAAGAATGGCCTGATTTTAAACCGGAAAGTAGAGAAGCTCTTTTGGCAGCCTTTAGCGCCCTTAAACTAATATAGATATGCCATTAGGATTACAAACAGCTAGTTTAAATTTTGAAACACTGAAGGAGATCGGTCAAGCCGGAAAAAATTCTCGTGTTTATATTGCCAATGATAAGCAACTGGAGAGTCAAATAGTCATCAAGCAAATTAAGAAAGATAGTCTTACCTATGAAGGAGACTATTATAAAGAGGCTAAGATTCTCTACAATCATGAACATTCAAACGTTGCCAAAGTAAATTATGGATGCGAGGATGATGAACACGTCTATATCGCCATGCCCTATTATAGGCGAGGATCGTTAAAAGATATAATTGATAAAAGGTTTTTAACTAACAGAGAAACCATACGTTATGCGATCCAGTTTTTATCAGGCTTAAATCACATTCATTCTAATCGGCTTATGCATTTCGACATTAAGCCTGACAATATATTTATCACTGATTCAAATGAAGCCGTATTGGCTGATTTTGGTCTGGCTAAGGCGATGAATATCTATGATACGGCAGCTCAGTATTTTGTCTATAGTAAACAGCAACCTCCTGAAGTATTTACTGGTGATGATTATACATACGCATTTGACATCTATCTTGCCGGACTAACGCTTTACAAAATGTGCAATGGTTTGGATTCCTTCGAACTTCAGTACGCTGTTTATGGTGAAGACACTGACTCCTACGTTAAAGCAGTATTGAAAGGGGAATTTCCTTCCAGAGAGAAATATTCCTGGCATATTCCAAATGGCTTGCGTAAAGTGATCAACCGAGCACTCTCCCCCGATCAAGCCGATAGGTATCAAACTGCACTACAACTAATAAATGCATTAGGTGCAATTGATGAGATGATGGATTGGAAATATGCAGTAATTACTAATGTCCATGTTTGGAGCTTAGACCTTGACGATAAAGTAATTACAATAAAATTGTCAAACAATGGTCAGCATTATTCTGTTCTAACAGAAAAGTTCATCAAAAAGAGTGGAAATACTACAAAAATTTCCGACCATTGTAATGCTAATATTATTAGCAAAAAAGATGTAAAAAAGATAGTCATTGCCGCGCTCAAAGCACTGTCATGAAAAAGAAAATTGTCATTAACGGTACAAACCTAACTCGCGAAGGAAAACTTTTTCCTAGCACCGACCCTACGGCGTCAAAGACTGGGAAGTTTGTGCCTGTTAATAACGTTCAAATTGAAAAGCTTAACGGATACTGGAAAGTTACCAAGAAGAAATAAACCTTAAAATCGTGAAGTGAAGACTTTAACTAGGCTTTAAAATTTCACCAGACCGAACCAAGTTCATCGCATGACCAATACTAACTTCGATGCCCATGGCCGCATAGTAGGCTTGCGCCAGCACCTGCGCTTTCAGCTCCGTATCCACATACACATCAGCAAGCCAGCTTTGAAAAGGATCTTTATCAGAATCCACACCAACACCATTACTCCTACCACTACTCCCATAAACCATCCGAAGTCCCGACATCAGCCGGAAATAAAAAGAATGCTCAGCAGCAAGCAATCGCTTTGACGCTAGCGGAACAAACACCAACCTCACCATAAAAGCATTCCCACCCACAAAACTAAACCCAAACCCAAACTTACCCACCGACTGGATATAACAAAGCATTCTAACCAGATTCTGCTTCTTATGAGAAGCCCGGATATCCCTGATATCGGCAAACTCACACAACCTGTCCAGTGGGATCACCGTCTCGGATAACCCGGAAGAAGTCACTACATGAGAAAGCTTAGATAAATACAGCAATAACTTCTTACGGGAATCCCCACCCCTTCCCTTACCCACCACCCTATAACTCTCCGCATTCAGCGTATAATAACGCGACAAAAACCCCGAAAGCAATTCATCCGACAACCGGATTTCATACACCTTCTGCTCCTTAGCAGACCGGCTAAAATTTAGCCGGAGGTCTTTTAAAATCGGAAAACTATGCATAGAGATCACCGCATCCTTCTCCCTAACATCATAACGCGAAGAAAAAATAATATTCCGTTCCATCATACAATACAGCGCATAATCCAGCACCGTAGCAAACTCATAGCCCTGGATCACCGGCGCCAAAGCCTTCCCCGATAAAAAATCCGGGCAAACCACCGCCAGCTCCTGCCTGGTCCTACCCGTCTGCGCACAAAACTCCTGCATGGTAAAGCGGGTATACCCAAAAAGACCAACCTTCAGCCGCCGGGAAATAAACACAATAAAATCCTGCACCAGCCCCGCCTGGCTACCAAAAGACCGCTGGATATCTTTAATGTTATCGGCAACCGCCCGGTCGATGCGACTGATCGCTTGATGATTCATAAAACCAGATGATTTAAATCCAAAAGAAAGTGCCGATATTACATTATTAAAGCATATTCCCCTTCAATGTTATATACGCAATGACAAAGAAAAAAAATACAGGTGTTGATTTTGAAGCCGCCGTTAAAGAGATTTTCGAAATGTATTACAAGAAATACCCCACAGCGACTTTTGAGAGAAATGTTATGATGGACACAAAATATGGCAAACGTGAAGTCGATGTGCTTATCACTGTGCCAATCTCCGATTATAACTTTCAAATAGTTGTGGAGGCTAGGGATTTCAATTCCAAGTTATCCATAGATAAAATTGATGGATTCCATTCCAAACTCGGTGACTTGAAGGTTGATAAAGGCATTATTGTTTCCAAACTTGGTTTTTCGTCAAAGGCAATCAATAAAGCAAAGGCACTTGACATTGGATTGTATTCATTACGGGAACAAAAAGCGTTTCCAGACCTAGATAGTATATTCTTTTTAATCGAAGAGGTTAGCCCAATTGCTTTTGAAGCGGCATTCACTATGGACCGAGCAGTTATGATGACGAAGCCTGATTCTTTTATCATACGAGACGAAGTTGTCATAAACGGCCAGAATTTCGAAGACAATTTAAATATTGGATGGGCAGATAACACTATTAATTTTGATCTTAACAAAGATCAACAAGATGTAACTATACCTTCTATTCAACCACCCTATGTTTTGAAGTATTATGTTGATGACCGAAGAGGGATAACTAATACAATGCCTCTGAAAGACCTCAAAATAACAGTGCATCTTGGTACAAAGTATTTTATAGCTGACATAAACGCCTTGAACAAACACAAAATCTTAGAAAACATTCATAGAGGCCAACTACACTTCTTTGTTAATGAACAATCAATTAAAGACGCTATCGATAACTTAAATCCTGTTACGCCCTCATTTGCCAGTACCTTTTTAGGAATAAAAGCAAGGATCAAAGTAAAAGGAAAAGCTGAACTAAGGATTGAAGGTTTGAATATCCGTCCGGGAAAGAAATAAAAAGAGATGCTGGATAATACCAACCTCTGCTATCCGCATAGTGTGAACAAATACCTCTAAAACTGGCCACCGATGGTTCAAGAGCCCCCCGGGGAAAGAATAACCAAATTCGCCGTATTTAAATAAGCCCCCCAATACCGGGAACTGCGAATAAAATCTACAAAAATGATCCCGATCAAAAACAAAAAGACGGACCAAAGAAAAAAGCCAGACCATACCTGGCCCCTTAAGGTGCTGTACCACACCTTCGAGATCCGCTGCATCTTCCTGGACATCTTCGGCTAACCATCCGAAGACAACTAACCCACTGCGTTAAAGAGTGTTAATATTTATAATCCAACGACACATATCGCTATTTTGGTTAATGCCTCAAAAAATAAAAACCACAACTGCACAAAAGCTGATCCTAACAGCCTTCATACTCCTGATTACATATTCAGCGGATGCTCAAATCAAAAAACCAGCCGACACCATAAAAACAGATACAGTCCAAAACGCTCCTTACAAACTCAAAGAAGTCAACATCAAAGGATACCGCAATACCAAAATGGACAGCCTCTACAACAGGAAACAATTTGAAAACATATTCAAACACAAAGCCCCCGGCCTCAGCTCCCTACTCAGCAATAAAGTAAGCTACAATAATCAATATAGCCCATTCCAGCAATCCACATCTTCCATCGCAGGGATCAACCTGTTAGCCCTTCCCGCCCTGTTCACAAAAAAAACCAATCCAACCAGCAAACTCCAGCGACAACTCCTCAAAGACGAACAAACCGGATACATCAGCAAAACATTCTCAAAAACCCTCATCAGCACCATTACCCACCTCCAAGGCGATTCCCTCCAACAATTCCAGGAACGCTACACCCCCACCTACACCCAGGCCAAACAAATGAGTGCCTACCAAATGATCATCTATATCAAAAACAGTCTGAAAGATTTCAAAAAACCAAAAGCCCAGTAAAACCCAACACAAACCCCGAAATAAAACCACCAAAACAAAAAAAGGAGGCGGATAAAATCCGCCTCCCAAAAAACTAAAACCCGGGGCTACCCACGTAGCGTAACTACATACCTATCAAAACTGAATGCCTAAGGCTCAGGATCCCCCTACCAAACAGCCGCACGTAACCATCAGGAAAAGAAAACCCCTGCACTATAATTCCCTGCTCCCGCAGAAAACGCTTCACCCCAACAGGACAATGTACAATCAGAAAACCGGATCACTCCTTCAGTTTAATGACAGCAAAGAAATACCAACAAAACGGAAACGGCTGGTCGATAAGCGGTGTATACACCAGAAGAAATATCTGATTAGCCAAAAAGCACTGGTGTAAAGCCGCAGATAAGATTTATACAATGGTACTCAGAATTACTACATTAGCGTATGGAACACCTGCGCTTACTCGACTCAAATTATAAAAACGAAGAATTTTATTCCAACGACCTACAGGCATTATTTTTAGGTGGTATCAAACCGCTCAATATTATAATTGGTGCAAATAACAGCAGGAAAAGCCGGTTCCTTCGGAAAATCATAGCGACTGAGCGTAAGCTGATTGTGAAGACGCCAACTGATCTTAACAAAATTGTTCAGCAGAAAAATGAAATCGAAGAGGCCTGCAAACCTTACAAGGGCCTGTTTGAAATGCACCTAATAGAATTCGAGTTCACATCTCCGCAGTATAGTAATGAAAAGTATATTAACATTTCAAATGTTTTTAATAAAAAGAACCAGGGTACGGCCTTAAGTTTGATGAGTATTCAAATACTTATCTCAAACATTACTGATCTGCTCTTTACCAGCGCAACTCAAGACGATACAAAAAAAATTAAGAAGTTGATTTCCGAAGCTTATGATGCAATCGAACTGATCTATGACACATATATTAGGTTAAATAAGGTTATAGGCAGGCATAATGACCTAGGAACCAAAAGACCATCATTATTAAACTCAGGAATTCGTTATTCAATTCCAGGTGCATCATATCAGATTCCTGAAATTAAGGTCAAATTAGATATTTTGAAAAAAGCCTTTGATAAAATTCAACTTTACCATGATGTAGTACCGACATTACATGATGTCCCGATGATTTATATACCGGTGCTAAGAACCTCAAGAAGATTATTACGGGCAGAGAATAAGGAATTTGAAAACACCTTAATGAATCAATATAAGATGGAGCCCAATTCAAAGCTTACACTTGAGACAGGACTGGATCTCTATGAAAAAATAGATGCAAAACGAAACGGCCTGCTCCCGCTGAGGGAAAACTTCACAGATTTTGAAAACTTCATTAGCGAAGCATTTTTTCAAGGTAAAAGAATTGAAATTGTTGCTGTCCGTGATGAAACTAACAGTGCGAATCTAAGGATCAGTATCGAGGGTGAAATTCCAGATGTTCTCATTCACGATCTAGGTGACGGAATCCAAGGGATCATTAACCTGCTATTCCCCGTTTTCACAGCCGCCGAAAATACCTGGATATTCATTGATGAACCTGAGAACCATCTTCACCCCGGTTATCAAAATCTGTTTATAAGAACCATTTCAGATCATCCGAAAATACGGGAAAAAAATCTTAGGTTTTTTATCAATACCCATTCGAACCATATTCTTACTGAAGGTATGCTAGGGGGCACCGAAACAGAAATTCTTGTGTTTTCCCGAAGGGACAAAGACTCTTCAGACATATTGACTTTCGCAGGGAACGAATATCATACACTGGAGATGCTTGGTGTGTTTAACACATCCGTATTAATCAGCAATTGCTCTATCTGGGTTGAAGGGGTAACAGACCGCCTTTACATGCGCGCTTTCCTGCAAGCATATTGGAAAGAACAGGGAACCCTGGTTCCTCCAACGGAAGGTCTGAACTATAGTTTTATGGAATACGCCGGCAACAACATTGTTCACTACAATTTTGACCACGGACTAAAAACTGAAGATCCGGAGGTAGGCAAACAAATCAAAGCGTTTTTCCTGCATTCTAAGATTTTCCTGCTTGCGGATTCGGACTTTGCCAAAGACAGGCGCCATGCCTTTTATGAGGACATCAGTGCTAAACGAGACAATTTCCAGTACTTTAAAACGGAACTACCGGAAATTGAAAACCTCCTTCCTGATGAGATCCTGAAAAACTGGCTCATTAATTCGCTGAAATGTGATGCCACCGAAGTAGAAAAAAGGTTTGAATCAAAAGCCAGCAAAATAAAACTCGGTCAATATCTCGACCAGCATTTTTCAAAGGGAGATAAAAAGAGACGGTTTATGAAAGACAAGGAAGGCGGCACACTCAGATCAGATCTTAAAGCCTCACTTTGCGATTTTGTTTACAATGGTGTATTAAATAATACGATCAGTTGGAACCAGTTGCAGAGAACTCCAATCTTAAAAGAACTGGTTGAGCAAGCAAATGCCTTTATTCATGCTGCTAACAAAAAATAGTCATTATGAGCAATATCCACCATTTAACTACACCAAGAATAAAACGGAGACATAAGGGGCGTAAGCCCCTTAATTGTAACCCAAAAATTATACACCGGTGGATTTACTAAACTCATAGAAAACTTACCAATAGAAATATCTAAGTTTGTAGCATAAAAATATTTGATAGCGACAGCTATTTGAACTTGTCTTGGAAACCCGCTAAATTTTTAAGTGTACAAGGGAAAATCAGTCTGCTCGCCTGCGCAACAGCGCGGGCGCAGCTGTTTTCTGTACACAAGGTTCTTAGCGGGACCTCCAAGACGGATTATTGGTTGCGTCCCGCGCTATTTCGTTTAGAATTACTGTTTGGGGATAGGCAGTATAAAACCGGTACAATAACACACATGAATGAACTTTTAACCGCCGAAGTCCTGCAAAGACCTATTGCAGAAATCGGAATGAGTAAGGAATTTGAAACCGCAACGGAAACACTCCGTATCCGTACTTTATCACAACTGGCTACAAAACCAATATCAGAAGTAGAAGCACTTCCGGGCTTCAACTTACTGCTAATCCACGAATACATAAGTTTCCTGGAAAGCCAGTGTCTCGGCGAACTTATCAAACCTTAATGCTCCCTTTCAAAATAATAAAAAGCATCCCAAAATCCTGAGACAATCCAATACTCGGATCACTCAACAAATACCAAAATCCCAAAAATTATCGTCAGATTTGGAGAAATATCCCTAAATTTATAAGGGGAAGCTAACTAATTTCATTAATGGACTACGGTAAAATATCAGACTATGATTTGACCATCCTCATCAGGGGTGGTGACCGTTCTGCATTTACCGAAGTATTCAACCGTTACAACAGCATCCTTTATATACACGCCGCAAAAAAATTCGCAAACCGGGAAGACGCAAGAGATATCATACAAGAAGTGTTCGGCCTGCTATGGAGTACACGAGAAGAACTCGAACCCAAAAGCAACCTATCCGGTTACCTCTATACCTGCGTGCACCACCGCGTACTCAACTGGTTCAACCGCCAAAAAATCCAGGGCAAATACATCGCCCACATCCAAAGCATCGCAGATGCCAACCATGGAACCACCGACAATCTCGCTAGGGAGCGTCAGCTCTCGGCCATCATCGAAAAAGAGATTGAATCCCTCCCACCAAAAATGAGAGAAGTCTTCAAAATGAGCAGATACGACCAATTGAGTCATAAAGAAATCGCCGAAATCCTGAACATCGGCGAAGACTCCGTAAGAAGCCACGTAAAAAACGCCCTGAAGATCCTGCGCGTGAAATTCGGACTCTACAAATTCCTCATCTTCCTGATCTTTTACTAGAGCAAGCCCGACAAAAACAACCCACATAAAATTAAGGTTAAGAAAAGAACAAATTTTATTACCCCCCTACCTCTGAGTAATTTGTCTTGGTCATAATAAGTACATAATCCCTTATTAGCTTATGACAACTTACGACGTAAAACAACTGCTCACCAAATACAAAGAAGGAACCGCTTCCCCGGAAGAAGTCACCTTCCTGCTCAGCCTAGTCCAGCAATGGACAGAAAATGCTGACCTCAACATCGAGGAAGCAGAACTGCTCAAAGTAAGAGCAGAAATTGCAGAAAATCTTGATATCGGAACCACACCAACAAAAACAACCACACTATGGCCTCGGATCGCCATAGCAGCTGCCATAACGGCCATCGTATTTGGTGCAGGATTATTTTATTACAACCTAAATATTAACAAAGAGCATCCTAACCAGACTGCTTACAAAAATGATGTTGCTCCGGGCAAAACCGGAGCAACTTTAACTTTAGCTAACGGTAAAAAGATAAGACTATCGGATGCGGTTAATGGAAAGTTAGCAGAGGAGGCAGGTGTAACCATTACTAAATCTGCCGATGGAAAGCTGGTTTATGAAATTAAAGGATCGGATTCTGATCCGAGCAAAGTCAATACTTTAACCACAGCTAAAGGGGAAACTTATCAAGTGCGTTTGCCAGACGGCTCTTTGGTCTATTTAAATGCCGCATCAAGCTTGACCTATGCTGCTTCCTTAATTGAGCGTGGGAAGCGTGTGGTCAGGCTTCGCGGTGAGGGTTACTTTGAAATTTCTAAGGATAAAGCGCATCCTTTTATAGTAGAAAGCGGGGGTCAGAAAGTAGAAGTTTTAGGCACACACTTCAACGTAAATGCTTATAACGACGAACCTGCAATTAAGACAACGCTATTGGAGGGAAGTGTTCAGGTTTCTCACCTCTCTGCCGCTGGCGGCATCTCTCCCCAAAGCGGAGAGAGAAATGTTGTGCTTAAGCCCGGGCAGCAATCGGTATTTTCATCAAAAGGCATAAAAGTTAGCGAGGCAGATACAGAACTTGCGGTGGCCTGGAAAAATAACGAGTTTATGTTTCATGAGCAAAATATTGAAAACATCATGAAAATGGTAGAGCGTTGGTATAACGTTGAGGTTATATACAACACAGAAAAACCTGCCGATACTTATACGGGAAGCGTGTCGAGGTTTGATAACGTGTCGAAGGTACTACAGATTTTGGAACAATCCGGTGCGGCGCACTTTAAGATTGAAGGAAGGCGGATTTATGTATCAAAGTAGTCCTATTCTTATAAAAATATTCATCCCCCATTGCAATTAACTGACTATTCAACTAAACAAAACCAGATGGGGAAAACAATACGACAGAAAAGCTAAGGCTGAAAATTGACCTGAAGTCAGATAAAAAAACCAAATCCCGATTGGAGTCGGGACATGGTAAGCTGGCTTCGATAATAAATTATCAACTGAACCGCAGATGCCCACAGTTTGGACACCAAAGGCAATCTGCAATGAACCAGACAAACAAACTTAGGCAATATTGCCCATTAAAGCAATATTGACGGTCTTTTCATTTGGCCGCTAAGTCTTTGTCGCAAACTAAATGAAATGTATAAAAAACAAACAATGAAACCGGATATGCCGAAGGGCTATATCTATAAAGTATGGCTGATTATGCGATTAACCACCGTAATTCTAATAGCTACCATGATGCAGGTCAGTGCCGCTGGCTTTGCACAAAAAATCAGTCTGTCCAAATCAAATGCAACTCTGGCTACTGTACTAAGGGAGATCAAATCGCAAAGCGGTTATAACTTTATTTACAAAGACAATCTGCTGAAACTGGCTAAGCCAGTTAACATCAATGTGAATGGCGTTGAAGTGGAAGATGTATTGAAGCAAATTTTTGAGGAGCAGCCATTTTCGTATGAGATCAATAGCAAAGTCGTTATTGTGAAACAGAAAGAAAAAGGTTTTTTTGAAAGCCTTATTGCCCGATTTCAGGCGATTGATGTCACTGGGAGGATCGTTAATGAAACGGGCTTGCCATTGAGCGGAGCTACAGTTAAGATCAAGGGTACGGAAAGGGTAACCAGAACAGGGGATAACGGTGCATTTACTCTATCGGATGTGGATGAGGGTGCAGTATTGGAGATTTCTTACTTGGGGTATAAAGTGAGAGAGATTAAAGTGGCGAAGGATTTAGGAAATATATCAATGGAAGTTTCCAGTGGTGAACTGACTGAAGTTAATGTGGTCTCAACAGGTTACCAAACCTTGCCAAAGGAACGTGCCACGGGAAGTTTTGTGCTAATTGATAGCGCATTATTAGGCCGCATAGTAAGCACAAATATATTGGATAGACTGGAGGGGGTGACAAGCGGGTTGATAGTTAATAGAAATAAAGCTGGAGGAGTTGCCCCTGATATAAGCATAAGAGGTCGCAGCACCATCACATCCAGTAGCGATCCTTTAATTATATTAGACAATTTTCCTTATGACGGAGATATTTCCAACATCAATCCCCAGGATGTAAAGTCAATAAGCATTTTGAAGGACGGTGCTGCAGCATCGATATGGGGTTCTAGGGCTGGAAATGGGGTGATAGTGATTACAACAAACAAAGGTTATTTCAATCAGAAACCTATCGTAAGTTTTAATACCAATCTTACAATAGGCCAGAAACCCGACGTGTATTATAGAGATCAGATTAGCAGTAAGGAATTTATAGATGTAGAGCAATTCCTTTTTGATAAGGGGGCCTATAATAACATCATAACCAATGGATATGGAAGTCTGTCGCCTGCTGTTGAAATAATGCTTTTAAGAAGAAAGAATGTCATTACTACCGATCAGGAAAGAGATGCTAGGCTGGCAGAATTAGCTACTCATGATAACAGAGTTGATCTTGATAAGTACATATACAGAAAGAGTATTAATCAGCAATACCAGTTAAACGTCAATGGAGGAGGACAGAATAATAAGTATTATATCTCAATGGGTTATGATAAAAACCTAGCGAATATCATTAGAAATAGCGGTGATAGGTTAACGTTAAATGCTAACAATACATTATCTCTATTTAACAATAAGGTTGAGTTATATACAGGAGTCCTGTTCTCTTCAAGCAAAAGTAATCAAGACGGAATTGAGTATATTCCAAGGTATCCCTACGAAAAAATTGCTGATGAAAATGGGAATCCGATTGCGATAACAGACGGAATCTTAAGAATCCCATATGTAGATACTGTTGCGAAGGGCAGATTACTGGATTGGCATTTTCGGCCACTGGATGAAATACAAAATGGGTACTCCTCAAGTGGTTCCACATTGACCGATTATAGAATCAATTTGGGTGTAAACTATAAAATTGTTTCAGGTTTGGGCCTTTCATTAAACTATTCTTACGATAAAGGTTTCTCAGAATCAAGTAATTACAATACATTGGATTCTTATTTTACAAGAAATCAAATCAACACTGTTTCCCAAATTACTACGGCCGGTGTCACGTATCCAATTCCGCTTGGAGACATTGTTACGAATGGTAGCGACTCGTACTATTCGCACTATGGTCGTGGACAGTTTAATTATAACAATACATTTGGAAAAAAACATGAGATAAGTGCCATTGCAGGATTTGAGGTTAAAGACTATCAACGCTCTTCAAGCGCTCTAAGATTATATGGATATAACGACGACACCCAGTCTAATTTAAATTCCTCCATAAATCCAACCATACAATATAAAAACTTTTACAATACAAATTCTACAAAGATTCCGCTTAATATAAATAATAATGGATCTATAGACAGATACAGATCTTACTATTTTAATGGTTCATATTCTTATAGCACCAAATATATAGTTTCGGTTAGTGCTCGAAAAGATGAATCCAATTTGTTTGGTGTAAAAACGAATCAAAAAGGTGTACCACTATGGTCAACTGGTTTGGCATGGATTTTAAGTAGCGAGGACTTTTACAAATTTGATGTTTTATCATATTTGAAGGTGAGGGGTACATTTGGTTACAATGGTAACGTGAATAAATCTGTTACTGCTTACCTCACTGCAATTTCAAACAACTTTACAAATTACTGGGGTACTCGATATATAGAAGTACAAAACCCACCAAATCCTTCTCTACGTTGGGAAAAAGTAAAAAATATTAATTTCGGCGTTGATTTTGCAACAAAAGACAATTTCATTTCGGGTAGCATAGAATACTGGATTAAAAATGGAATTGACTTGATTGGGACATCGCCGATAGCCACCCAAACGGGTGTATCCATTTTTACTGGAAACTCTGCAAATATGCATGGTGAAGGCGTTGATGTTGTTTTAAATTCTAGGAATTTTACTGTAAGAAATTTTGGATGGCTTTCCACTGTGTTGTTCAATTACAATACAGATAAGATCACAAGTTATAAGGGGAAGTCAACTAATAATGGAGCTATTGTAGGCACAAATTATTCGCAGCCATTAGAAGGATATTCATATTATTCCTTATTCAGTTATCCTTGGATGGGATTGGATAATTTGGGGAATCCTCAAAGTTTACTAAGTGGAGTAATAAGTAAGGATTATACGAAAATCTCGAATTTATATGATCCGAGCAATTTAGTCTATAATGGTACGATGACTCCGAAAATTCATGGAAGCTTCATCAACACCTTCTCATATGAAGCTTTTGAATTCTCATTTAATCTCTTGTATAAATTTAATTACGTCTATCGCCGAAAATCACTGGCGAATCGCACCTTATATACTACCCCTAATACCTTAGCCACATTTCAGCAATCTGACTATGAATTAAGATGGAAGGGGCCAGGAGATGAATTAGTAACAGATGTCCCATCCCTAATATATCCAGCGAATAGTTCGCGCGATCAGATATACGCCAATTCAGCTATTTTGGTAGAAAAAGCGGATCATATCAGATTGCAGGACATTAGAATAAACTACAATCTCATTAAAAAGAGTTCAAATACTCTTCCACTGTCTAATCTCAATATTTATGCGTACGCATCAAATCTTGGGATCATCTGGAAAGCATCGAAATATAAAATCGACCCGGATTATCCTAATGGCATCCCTGCGCCGAAAATGTTGTCCATTGGTTTAAAGGCTGACTTTTAATATTAAAAAAATGAAAAGATTAAATCAAATTATATACTTATTAGCAATAATAGTTACTACAAGTATTGGATGCAAAAAAGACTTCCTTAATGCAAAACCACGGACGACAATTGTAGCACCAACAAATCTGAAGGATTTGGAGATGTTATTAGAGAATTCAGATGTATTGACCTCCAATACACCAGGACTCACTATTATGGGTTCAGATGAATATGTATTTATTGACTATTCCAATTGGCAGAGTGCATTCACGGCAACAGAGCGAAACTCATATATCTGGGCAAAAGATATTTTCAATGGTGAAATAAATATTCAAGACTGGAATGACGGTTATAAGGCCATCTTCTACTGTAATAATGTCCTGGAAACTATAAGCACAATTGATAGATCTAAATCAGACATAGCCTTATATGATACAGTTAAAGGATGGGCCCTTTTTGCAAGAGCTTATATATTATACGATCTCGTGTCTACATTTTCTCCTGCATATGATGCTTCTACTTCTTCTTCAGATCTGGGCGTTCCGATTCGTCTAAAGCCGGGCATTGATGAGATCTTACAGAGGTCATCGGTAAAAGACACCTACAATCAGATTCTAACTGATCTTGACGAAGCAAAGAAATTACTTAGTGCAAGTATGCCAATAAACAGAAATAGACCATCAAAGTCAGCTGCCTACGCACTTTTTTCTCGAATCTATCTAAGTATGAGGGAATATAATTTGGCAGAAAATTATGCTGACAGCACTTTGCAGTTATACAATAAATTAATTGATTACAATACAATAAGCAAAACTTCAACAGGGCCATTTCCAATTAACTGTGATGAGGCGATTTATATTAATGGAGCAGTTGCGTCTCCATATGGAATTATCAATCCATTTAATGGGAACACTGCTATAACTGTCAACCCGGAATTGATAAGACTTTATGAAATAAGTGACTTAAGGTTGAACATATTCTTTAAAACAAATGCGACTACAGGCAATTTATATTTTAATAGAAGCTACTATCCTGTTGTCAGAGCATTTACTGGACTAGCAACTGATGAAATATATTTGATAAAAGCGGAATGCTTGGCGAGGCGCAATCAGGTCCCCTCGGCCATGACTACACTTAATACACTGTTAAAAATGCGATTTTCACCAACTGATTATAGAGATTTGACAGCATCTGATCAGACTGATGCTTTAAACAAGGTGTTGCTCGAAAGAAGAAAAGAACTAGTATGGCGAGCCTTGCGTTGGTATGATTTGAGGCGATTAAATAACGAAGGGGCAGATATAACTTTAACCCGAGTATTGGATGGGATTACCTACACACTTCCCCCTAACGATCCTCGTTATGTTTTCCCAATACCAGATGATGAAATAACTAGAAGCGGAATTCAACAAAATATCAGATAGAATTGATTATGAAAAAAATAAAAGTTATTAAAACAATATTCTCGCACATATTTTTTTTAATGTTCATACCGGGAATCTTGCATGCGCAAAATGAATATACTATTAGAGATGCAAAAGTGACTGTGCATGTGATAGATAATAACCTGTTAAATCAGGAAATGACAATTGAGATAAAACAAGATGAGATTTCCGACTACATTGGATCTATTACATACACCGCCAAATCTAATAAGAGTGGTGAGTATACTTTTATAATTCCCAAATTAAAAACTCTGGCGAGGTTCAACCTTACGCTTTCTTCCGAAGGAAATCTAAATCGGGATCTACTTCTCGAGCCGGGAGATGATATTAAAATCACATTTCTCGGCAATAAACTTAGCAAATCCGGTAATGTTATACGAAGAATACTTACTTATTCTGGTCAGGGAAGTGGAAAACTTAATGCGGATATGGAAGTATCAAACACAAAGCCTAATAATTTAGCAAATTTACCTAAGGTCTTTAACCAGAATTATTTAGATACATTGTTTGTTCGCGCTGATTCAACATGGCAAAATCAAAAACGCATCTTAAATAAATATAAAAATGAAATAAGTCCCTATGCGTACAAAATGATTGAAATCGATAATTTTGGCTGGGCTTACTATATGAGTTTTAGTTTTTTAACAAAATTATATAGTGATCCAGTTAAGAGACAGGCCATTCGTTCCTATTATCCTAAAGTTAAAGACATAGGCTATCGGGGTAATGATACAATTGCTGCTAGTTCCAATAGGTACCTAACTTTTTTAATGAGTCGAACTGAGCTCTCAGCTATGATTAATGCAGATCCGGAAAAATCGTCTCCTAAAAAAAGGTATAAGGAAATTATGAAGGAAGCAAACGGTATCCTTAAAGAGAAATTGTTGACCCGTTATATCGTTACACTACCAATACCCATATCTGAAGTCAGTGGTGACGATGTTTTAACTGTTGACGAAATTAATGAGGCTCTAATATTTGTTAATAACCCAAAATATAAAGAAATTATCTCTAATGTCCTAAAGACAAAAGGAAAAGGTGCGATTGCCTACTCCTTTATTTTACCTGATACAACTGGTAGAATGATATCCTTAAGCGACTTTAATAATAAGGTTGTTGTCCTAGATTATTGGTTTACGGGATGCGGAAGCTGTGTAACAGTAGCAGAAGTTATAGATCATGAGATTCTACCAAAATTTAAAAATAATTCAGATGTTGTATTTATTAGTGTAAGCGTAGACAAAGATCAGAAGACCTGGAAAAATAGTGTAAAAACTGGCACATATACCAATCCAAAAAGCATTAATCTTTACACGGGCGGTCTGGGTTGGGATCATCCTTTTATTAAGAATTACAACTTCCAAGGATTTCCGCATGTTATGCTAATTGATCGGAAAGGAAGAATTTTTTCTTCTGAAATGCCTAATAGAGATGGCGCCAAGATGGTGGAGTTGATCAATGATGCCCTTAAGACTGGGATTTAGTTTATCCATTTACAAAGTCAAAAAAAATTAAAGAATGAAGATTTCAATTATATTATTAATTGCCATAGGCTTTATGGCATGTAAAAAAGAAGATAAGGTATTTCAAAGTGTAGCCACGATCAATGTAGTCAATGCCGCTGTCGATGTCGTATCCGTTAAAGCAAGTACTTCAGAAAAACCTATAGTTTATAGTAAGACAACAGATGTTGTAAATTTTGGTGCAAACAGGTTCTATTCTGCCGCCCGTGGCTCGGCACAAATTACAGTGGTTGCAACAGCAGATACAACTAAAATGCTATTCAATAGAAAAGCAGAGTTGGGAATAGGATTTTATACATTATATCTTGCTGGGCAGAATCCGAATGTAGATACGCTGTTCCGTAAGGAAGATAATTTCCCTTTTATTAAAACAGACGTAACCAGACCTACTTCTACTGACAGTGTCGTGAACGTTCGCTTTGTAAACCTTTCACCAAATAGCCCTGCTTTGAAGATCAATGTAAGGAATAGCACAACCAACGAGGTAGATAATTTCAGTTACAAAAGCATTGGAAACTGGAAAGCCTATCCAAATAAAGCCACTGGTACGACAGCTTATATTTTTGAGATCAGAAACGCCAGCACGAATGCAATTTTGCTTACCTATACCTTTAATGCAACAGCGACCAATCGGTTTTTGAACGTAGCATTGGTATTGAAGGGGTTGGTTGGAGCTACAGGAACAAATGCTTTTGGGGTACAGGTTGTAAATTATTTTTAACATAGAAAAGGCAATAAATAAAGATTATGAAATTAAATATTAAAAATCTTATAGGCGTTTTGGTCATTATTTTCTCAACCAATACCACAAAGGCAGCGACAATTCCTTTACTTCATGTCGCACATTTTAATTCTTTGAAGCATGCCAATGTTATTCCAGATTTTTCGGGTAGATGGAAATTAAACATCCAAAACAGCTCTTTTGGAAAAATCCCTTTAACAGCTGCTTTTGAAGTTTTAGAAGTACTTCAAACAAAAGATTCAGTATCCATTATGAATATTGGCGATGCCAGTACCAAACAGACGATTGCATTAAACGGAAACTCATTTACTAAATCTGTTAAAAATAAACGAACAAAAAAATCTGTAGTTAGTTGGATTGATGATAACCAAACTATGGTTCAAAACTCGTCTTTTGAATACGAAGATTCTCAGGATAGGCCTCATCAAATTAGTGCAGTTGAAGTATACAAGCTTAGTAAAGACGGAAAGGTATTGACAATTGAAAAATCGGTATTGATATCAGACCCTAAACTAAACTGGAAGATAATTGCGGCTTATGACAGACAATAGAAATTAATGCATGAATAATTTAGGACAATAGTTATAGTTAGAACACGGATTTTGCATGGATTTGCAAGCCGTGTTTTTCATTTAGCATGAATATAGATATGATAGAAGCACAACCAAATGATAAAGCGCGAATTATTGAGATATTAACCTATGCTTTTGAACAAAATGCCAGCGTAGATTATATAGTAAAACGTGATGAAGCAAGATTGGTCAGAATCAGAAAGTTAATGGAATATGCTTTTAAAGTGTGTTGCAGGTATGGTAAGGTGGTGCTTTCTGATGACCGTAATGCCTGCGCATTGGTGCAGCTTAAAAAGAAAAAGTTCTCTTTTCAGTCGTTGCTTTGGATATTCAACTGGTATTATACGTTACCGGAATCAAAAACCTAAAAAAAGTCCTTAATAGAGAATCTTTGATTGGCAAGCAACACCCAAGATCAGTTAACGTTAAAGGTACTGTTTACGGTAACCCGCAATTGAACAGCGCCACAGGAGCGTCTCTCGTTAACTACTGAACGGAACGAATTGAAAAATATGATTTATTAAGCCATCAGCAACCGGCAATAAACGAATAAACCTCTCTGGTCTTCGACCATCTCTCCGGAATTCCGGAGAGAGTGAAAACCGCTCTCCACCTGGGCAGGGGGAGAAATTCACCGTTTGTGAAAAAGGGGGAGATAAAGAAAAAGTAAAGAATGAACAATAATAGAAATGTTTTTAAAAGTGGCTATATGCCACCGGACATGAAAATCGTACTGAAGTTTGAAGAGTTGCTGAACCACCATTTCAGGGAGGAGCATAATCATGAGTTTTATGCTGCCGCAGTTGGCATGACAGTTAAAGGGCTGGATAAGTTGTTGCGGGCATACTTAGGAATGACTTCTTATGAACTGATCCAGGAGCGGATTCATCAGGAGGCGATCAACTTATTGCTGCATACCACACTTAAGATAAAGGAGATTACTTACGAGCTTGGAATTTCCAATCCTTCCTGGTTTTGTAAGTGTTTTAAACAAAAGACAGGATTAAGGCCCAGGGACTATAGGGATAAAGTAAAGCAGGAAATTAATGGCATAAAATAGTATAATAAATGGGCTCTAAAATGTTATATTTTATTTGATAGAGGGTATAGTTTTGCCAGTGTAGAAAAACATGGGGACATAGCCGGCCCAGTCATTAACGGTAGAATAAGACAGGCGTACGTCTGTCTGTCCAAACCTGTTGAGCTAGACGGTTCAGGGATGAACGATGCGGGTATCCGCCCATCAGGATTCATACGAAATAAGTTTAGTTCCCAAAGCTAGACAATGAAAATAACAGAATCGACTAACTATGTTCCCTAATTCGGGAGTTTACATGAATAAAAATACTGTCGTTTTTTCACGATAGGTTAGTTAATAATAGCCCCCAGTTTGGTTAACAGGAGGCAAACGAGTTTAGGCTGCATCCTCCGGATGGAAATGCAGCCTTTATAAAACACCAAAAAAAATGACACAATTAACATACGCACCATACCTACACACCCAACCATTCACCAAGCCTGCCAAACAAGCCCCAAAAAGAAAACTATACACCCTACATACACACCATACCCTCACCAAGAAAAAAATACCAAGCCCAAAAACAAAACAGCTATCCACCCAAAAAATAATGCAACTCACCAATCACCCCCGCAACATCCACCAACACACCACCAAAACCACCAGTTGTGAAAAACTATTACCCCCTAAGTCCCCGACCAGGGAATTAAGCCAGCTTAAGTTTACCTCCATAAAAAAACAAACACAAAAATTATGGAAATCAACTACGAAACCGCCTCCTTCAAAGACTTCGAAGACATCCCGGGCATTGACCCATTCAAAAGAGCCGCCCTATTCAACGACTACTCTACCTACAAAAGAGCACGCGGACACATGAACTACCGCCAACTCGCACTCAGCGGTTGCAGCCCGGAAATGAAACTCCACATCCCCGGCAACACCAACCAGAGCTTCATCAGCGTAGTCTCCAACGACTACCTCGGCTTCACCCAGCACCCCAAAGTCATCCAGGCCGCCATAAAAGGAATCCAAGAATGGGGAACCGGGGCCGGAGCCTCACCCGCCATCGGCGGACAC
>NZ_DATHGC010000329.1:0-13940 GCF_035317785.1 Pedobacter sp.
CGGTGCATCATTCACCCCGTCCCCAACAAAGGCGATACGCCTTCCTTCCTTGAGCAGGGCCTCCACCTTTTCAACTTTTCCTTCCGGCAACAAATCCCCGAAAGCATTATCGATTCCCAGTTTCCTGGCTACATAATCGACCACGGCCTGTTTATCCCCGGAAAGCATCACCGTCCTGATGTTCAGGTCATGCATCTGTTTGATCGCTTCCGCTGCATCTTCCTTGATCTCATCTGCAATGGTGATATAACCCGCATATTTTTTGTCTACGGCGATAACCACAATCGTATCCGTGATCTCCTCTACTTCCTTTGGATAATCTACCTTATATTTCTTCAATAGTTTAAGATTTCCGGCCAGCAAGTCCTTTCCGTCCACCTTTCCTTTCAGCCCATGCCCCGAAATTTCTTCTACTGCTGTTGCCTTTTCACCATCAGCAGATTTGCCTGCATATTCAATAATGGCCTGGCCTACGGGATGGGTAGAGTTCTTTTCCAGGATAGCGGCAAGTTTTATGAGTTCTTTTTCCGTAAGACCCTCCGGCACTACCTTTTGCACTTTAAAAACGCCTTTAGTCAGGGTTCCGGTCTTATCCATCACGATGGTGTTGATCCTGGTCATTACATCCAGAAAATTCCCGCCCTTGAAAAGGATTCCGTTTTTAGAAGCGAGTCCGATACCTCCAAAGTAACCTAGCGGAATGGAAACTACCAGTGCACAGGGGCAGCTGATCACCAGGAATACCAGTGCCCTGTACAGCCAATCATTGAACACATAGTTCTCTACCACAAAATAGGGAACCAGCGCCAGGGCCAGGGCCAGAAAGAATACAATCGGAGTATAGATTTTTGCAAACCTGGAAATGAACAGCTGTGTCTGCGATTTTCGGGAAGAAGCATCCTGTACCATTTCCAGGATCTTACTGAGTTTACTATCCTTAAACAATGCCTTAACCACAATCTCCGATACCGTGTTCAAATTGATCATTCCGGCAAGCACGACCTCTCCCTTGTATTTACTATCGGGACGGCTTTCACCCGTCAGGGCCGCGGTATTGAAAGAACCTTTATCGGAAAATAATTCACCGTCCAGCGCCACCCTTTCTCCGGCCTTTACCTGTATGGTTTCTCCCAGGTTCACTTCTGCAGAGGGAATGACTGCAGTTTTTCCATCCCTGATTACTGTTACCTCGTCTGGTCTGATGTCCAGCAAAGCCTTGATGCTTGCCTTGGCACGGTCAACCGCAGAATCCTGGAACCATTCACCTATGGTATAGAACACCATCACTGCCACACCTTCAGCATATTCCCCAATATAAAACGCACCCAGGGTGGCTACACTCATTAGTACAAATTCGTTGAAAATATCACCCCTTAAGGTTTTACGGGCTGCAAGCTCCAATACTCCCCATCCTGCAAGGAGGTAGGCCAAACCATTAACAGCAAGAGACACCCATTTGGTAAGCCTGATGCCGAAACCATAATCCAAAACCAGTACACAAACTAAAATAGCAAGCCCTGCCAACAGACCAAGGTGCTGTTTCCATCCTGGCTGATCAGCATCACCGTGTTCATGGTTTTGTACGTTGTCATTAGTGTCTTGCGCGCTATCAGCTTTCTCTTTTTGAGGTTTATCATCGCTACTGCAGCAATCTTTCATAATAATTTCTATTTATGATCATAAATCTATGCTCGTATTGTCTTTAAGTTCTTTCATTTGACGGCTTGTCGTATTAATGCCCATGGCCCTCTTCTTCAGCATTCTTAACTTTGCTCAACAGGTCATAAGCACCTTTAACCACAATTTTGATGCCCGCATCCTGGCCCGGGAAAGAAACCTGGGTGTACCCGTTTTCGCTAACCCCGGTATTTACTTCTGCCATTTTGAACTGGTAAGCTGTTTCTTTATTCTTACCTTCAGCTGGCTGTTCGACAAATACGTACTTTTTGCCTTCAAACTCGACGATGGACTGTTCCGGCAATGCACTGACCTTGCTCATACCGCTTTCTACATAGGCCTTAAGGTACATGCCCGGGATGAGCTGCGTATCCTCTTTGTCCAGGTGACAATGGATCTGGACGGTCCGCTCTTTACTGATCTCCCTTCCGATCAGGAATACGGTCGCTATCCGCTCATGCGCTTCATTTGCCAGGGTAAAACGAACCTTTTGACCGATCTTGAGTTTGGGAACGTCCTTTTCAAATACAGTAAGCTCAGCATGCAGGTGCTCAGTATCTGCAATTTTGAAAAGCATGTCGCTCGTGCTTGCAAAAGCGCCGGTATTGGTATTGACCTGGGTCACATAACCTGTAATCGGGGCATACAAATTGAAAGTCCTGAGAATTTGTCCTTTCTCAAGTACCGGAAAACTGATGTCGAGTAAAGACAACCTGGTCTTTTGTCCGAGGAAGCGGGCACTCATGCTATGATATTCACTTTTTGCCTTTTGAAGTGCTTTTTTTGAATTTACATTCTCCCTGGCCAGTTCCTCTTGACGGTCGAGTTCCTGTTTTAGAAACTGAAGCTGGCTTTTGTAATCCAGATAATCCTGCTGCATCTGAATGAATTCCGGATTCTGGATCACTGCCACAACAGTTCCTTTTTTTACCCGCATACCCTGAAGCATCTCTGTACTTGTTACGATACCTTCCAGGGGAGTGGAGATAGAAACCAGGTTTTTTGGAGGCAGGTCCAAAACACCGTTCACCTTGATTGTTCCGCTCAGCGCTTTCATCTCGACCGTTCCAAGGGTGATTCCGGTTAGCTCGTACTGCTCTGGCGTTAAGGACACCAGGCCATTTTCTTCATGATGTTCTTCTTCCTGAACCGGCTCTTCTTCAGCCTTAGGATTTCCACAGGCAGCCATAAACAAGGCCATCAGCAGCAGGGAAAAATATTTATATGTAAATTTCATGGTATTCTATTTAAAATGATTTCGTATTACCGGTTAAATATTCAATTTGGTTGATGCTTTGGTTCACCTGAAGCAGGGCCAGGAGGTGGTTTTCCTGGATCGTACTTACTTGTTTAAGGTTTAGCAAATACTCCGAATATCCAATCTCCCCGTTTTGATAAGCGATGCGGCTGTTCTTTAAAATCAATGCCGCATTTACCAGGGCGGAAGTCACAAAATAATGATGGCGTTCCTTATTTTTCAGGTATTCCTGTAATGCCTGCTGGTACTGGCTGGCAAAACTTCTCTGCTGCTGATTCAGCTCATTCTGCGCAATCGATTTGCTGACTGAGGCTGCTTTTGTCTTTGCAGCGTAAGCACCATAAAACAGCGGGATGGCCAAGCCAAACTGAAAACCCTGAAAACGCTTGCTCCTGTCATAATATACCTCGCTTCCGCTTACATTTTGAAAACCGGTCAGTGATTGGTTAAAATAGCCCAGGGTAAAATCCGGAAGTGCTTTTGCGCGTTCTACACTGCGCTGCTTATCGGCAACTACGATCTGCTGCCGCAGGTAAAAAAGTGAAGGATTTCCGCCAACTGCACCGGTATCCGCCAGCAGTCCGGCCGGATTTTCTCTGAGGTACTTGTCAGCAATTTCTACCCGCTGATTACTTCCAAGCAGCGTGGACAGCTGGCTGCTGTAGATTTCAATGTCAGTTTTATTCTGGCTCAGCAGATTCTGCAAATCTTTTAGCTGGGTCTCAGCAGCAACCTGCTCCAGCAGATTTCCTTCACCCGTCTTGTATTTAAGCGTAGCAGACTTCACAAAACCCTGGTTCAGACTATCCTGCTTTAGCAGTAGCTGCTCACGGGAATAGAGGTATTGAATATTGGTATAAACCGACTTTATCTGGTATATGAGTTCATTTTTGGTGGCAGCCGCTTGTAACCGGCTGGCTTTGATTCTTTCGTTACCCAAGGCCCCGTTGGCCGAGAATAGCGTAGGAAAAGGGATGGTTTGAGAAATCGTAAAGTTATTGTCGTTTTTGATGATGCTGTTGTACTGGCCATACAATAAGGAGACATCGGTCTTAGGCATTTCAAAAGCAGTTTTTTTGAGTTGCTGCTGAAGATCGACAGCGAGCCGGGCTCCATTTACCGAGGGACTATTCTTCATGGCGGCATCGATGGCTTGCTCCAGACTGATTTTCGTGTCCTGCGCCTTTGCTGCCGGAACACCTATGCCGAATATAACTAATAGCGAGGCTCCGGCAACAGGAGCAATCCTGATTTTAATTTTCCCTATTTTCTCTATCCATATGTAAAGTACCGGCAGCACCAGCAAGGTAAGCAGCGTCGCTGAAAGTAATCCGCCAATCACCACTGTAGCTAAGGGCCGCTGCACTTCCGCGCCGCTGCCGCCTGAAATGGCCATGGGCAGAAAGCCAAGTGAGGCGACCAGGGCGGTCAAAATAACAGGACGCAGCCTTACCGAGGTACCTGTTCGGATGATTTCTAAAATATTTGTCATTCCTTCTTTTTTTAACCTGTTGAATTCACTGATCAGTACAATACCATTTAAAACGGCAACCCCGAAGAGCGCAATGAAACCGATGCCTGCGGAAATACTGAAAGGCATTCCCCTGGCCCATAGGGCAAGCACCCCGCCTATGGCCGATAAAGGGATTGCTGTGAAGATCAAGAGCGCGTGCTTTAAAGAGCTAAAAGTCAGGTAGAGCAGGAGCAGGATCAGCAAAAGTGCCAGCGGAACTGCGACAGCCAGCCTTTTGTTGGCTGCCTGAAGGTTTTCAAAAGTTCCGCCATAGGTGGGATAATATCCAGGCTCAAATTTGATCTGGGTATCTATTTTTTGCTGAATTTCTTTTACAATACTTTTCACATCACGGCCCCTGATGTTGAAGCCTACTAAGATGCGCCTTTTGGCATCATCGCGCTGGATCTGGTTTGGCCCTTCTCTGTAAGCGATATCTGCCAGCTGTTCTAAAGGCACCTGGTTTCCATTGGGCGCAGTTACAAACAAGCTTTTCACGTCTTCCAGGGACTGTCTGTTTTCTTTTTCCAGTCGTACCACCATATCAAAGCGTTTTTCACCCTCGAATACCAATCCGGCAACTTCACCCGCGAATCCCGTCCGGATAGCGGTATTTACATCTTCGATGTTGAGGCCAAACTGGGCGATCTTGTCCCTGTGAAATTTAATGATCACTTGCGGCAGACCGGAAGCCTGCTCGACGTACACGTCCTGAGCACCTTCGATCTTGCTGGCTATGGCACCAATTTTGGAGGCGTAGCTGCCGAGTTTGGCAAAATCCTCCCCATATATCTTGATCACCACGTCTTGCCTGGCTCCGGTCATCAGCTCGTTGAAGCGCATTTGAATCGGCTGCTGAAATCCGAAGGTCACCCCCGGAATGTATTGTTCCAGCTTAGCCTGCATTTTCCCCGCGAGTTCCTCCCGGTCAGAGGCGCTTGTCCAATCATCCTTGTCCTTGAGAATGATCATCAGATCACAGGCCTCTACCGGCATCGGATCAGTTGGTATTTCAGAGGAACCGATCTTTCCGATCACTTCCTTAACTTCAGGGAAATTTGCTTTCAAAACCTTTGCTGCTCTTGTTGCGGCCTCGATGGTTTGCGACAGACTGCTTCCGGTCAGCACTCTGGTCTCTACAGCGAAATCCCCTTCTTCCAGTGTCGGAATAAATTCTGCACCCAATTGGTTGAAGATCACAAGACTAACAGCGAACAGCCCTAAAGCGATGCCTACAACAGCCACCCTCGCCCGCAGCGCGAAATTTAGCATTGGTGTATACATGCGCTGAAATCCGGACATGATCCGGTCTGAAATATTTCTTTTGGTACTGATCTTCTTATTAACGAACAGCGCGCTCATCATTGGTACATAGGTAAGAGAAAGTATAAAGGCCCCCAGGATGGCAAATGCTACTGTTTGCGCCATTGGCCGGAACATTTTCCCTTCAATTCCAACAAGGGCCAGAATAGGCAGGTAAACGATCAGGATGATAATTTCACCGAAGGCCGCACTGTTTCGGATCTTTGAGGCAGAGGCGTAAATCTCCTCATCCATTTCCTGCTGGTTAAGCGGGTTCTTGTTTTTTCTCAGTCCCAGATGGTGAAGCGATGCTTCCACAATTATGACAGCGCCGTCGACAATGAGTCCGAAATCAATGGCACCAAGGCTCATCAGGTTGCCGCTTACGCCGAACAGGTTCATCAGGCAAACCGCAAAAAGCATGGCCAGCGGTATGACCGAGGCAACAATCAGGCCCGCCCGAAGGTTTCCCAGCAGCAGGACCAATACAAAAATTACAATCAGCGCACCTTCAGCCAGATTTTTAGTCACTGTTCCAATCGAGTTGTCCACCAGTTTGGTCCTGTCCAGAAAAGGCTCGATGACCACGCCCTCGGGCAGGTTTTTGGAGATTTGTGCCATCCTGGCTTTTACATTGGCGATGACTTTTGAGGAATTGGCCCCTTTCAGCATCATTACAACTGCGCCCACGACCTCTCCCTGTTCATTTCGCGTCATGGCCCCATACCGGGTGGCCGCACCGATTCTTACCTCCGCAACATTTCGGATCAGTACCGGAATGCTGTTCTGGTTGGTACGCACAACAATGTTTTCTATGTCTTCAGTGCTGCCGATAAGCCCCTCACTTCTGATAAAATAAGCATTGGGTTTTTTATCAATATAAGCACCCCCGGTATTTTGATTGTTTTTTTCCAGCGCTGTGAAGACATCACCGATGGAAATATCCATGCTCCTGAGCTTGTCGGGATTGATGGCGATCTCATACTGCTTCAGGTACCCACCGAAGCTGCTTACATCAGCAATTCCTTCTACGCCCAGTAGCTGCCGTCTTACGATCCAGTCCTGGATGGTTCTCAGTTCTGTGGCATCGTATTTTTTTTCATATCCTTTTTTGGGGTGAATCACATACTGGTAGATTTCCCCAAGTCCGGTGGTGAGTGGTGCGACTTCCGGCGTTCCGATTCCTTTGGGAATGTTTCTTTCGACTTCAGCCAGACGCTCACTCACCTGCTGGCGTGCCCAGTAGATTTCTACATCTTCCTTAAACACCACTGTTACTACCGAAAGCCCGAACCTGCTAAAGGAACGGATTTCCTCAATTCCCGGGATGGTGGCCATGGTCTGTTCAACCGGATAGGTCACAAAGCGTTCTATATCTTCAGCCCCGTTACTCGGAGAACTGGTAATGATCTGAACCTGGTTATTGGTAATGTCGGGAAGGGCATCTATGGGCAACTGTCTGAGGGAGTAAATGCCCCAGGCAATGAGGGCCAGCACCATTATACCAACCGCCAGTTTATTCTTTATTGAGAATTTTATGATTTTATCTAACATATCACCTGTTAAAAATGAAATAATACTGTTTATAGAATAAAAAAGTATTAGATCACCTTTGGCGGCTGAAAGATTGGAAGGCTAATGTCCATGAAATTACCCTCAAAATGAGGGATATAAGCAGATGTACTTATTTTAAATGGAACTGCAGGCGATGCCGTCAGTTTTACCACGACCGTACTCGCACAACAGGAACAGTGACAAAAAGGGGTACAGTCATCCGCGTGTGACGGGAGCTCCTGCTGTCCCGCAGTACTGATTACAGTCTGAGTTTCCTCCGTTTCATGCGCATCAGCACAAGGCACAGAATTCAGCACCAGCACTATTATGACACATATGAAAGAAAGAAACTTCATCCTTATCTATTTATAATCATCATTCACCTCCAGCCAGTGGCCATCAGGATCTTTGAAATATACTTGTTTTACGCCATCCTTTCTATTGGTAACAGCTTGTTTTTCACCGGCCCAATTTTCAAAGTCGATTTTCATCGCCTTTAGTTTTGTGATAAACTCATCTACCGAAGCTACGCTAAAGCAAAGGTGTTCGTTCTTATCGTGTACCGCTGCAGTCTTAGCCCCCGATATGATGTGGAGGTGACCGGCAGCTCCGATCGAAAACCAGGTATGTCTGCCGTCATGGAAGGGTTCAGGGATGATCTCCAGGTCAAATACATTCTTATAAAAATCAGTTGCTACTTTCAGATCCACCACATATACTGCAATATGGTTAAGCAAAACAGCAGGTTTCTTTTTTTCGGTTTGGGCCATAGCTTTCTGAAACGGGCTTAAAGTCATTCCCAGCAACGCAACCAGAACAAGTATTTTTACCGCCAAATGTTTTTGTTCTTTGTTATTCATCCTGGTTGAGGTATTGCTGTACATCATTGCGTTATGTTTATTTTTTCCTGAGCAAGATGGTTAAAATTCTTGGAATATCACTTCTGTTGTTGTCATCAAAATACTCATCGAGTTCTACCAGAGACAAGCCATGCTTCTTACCTGCGTGAATAAAGTCAGATACATTATGGTTGAAACAATCTACCACCTGCTGATTCCCTTCTGCCGTGTCGAACCTCGCTTTGGTGCCGCTGTATTGTTTAAATGGATGCAACTCACCGATGTACACATAACCTCCTGGGTTTAGTGATTTGGCGACTTCATTGAACACATAATCCAGGTTATCGATATGCTCCAGCACCAGGCTAAAAGTAACCAGATCGTACAAACCGTCTCTAAAATTCCAGCGGGAGGTAATATCGGCCTGTTTAAACTGTACCCTGTTGGAAGTGATCTTGTCCTTAGCCCTGGCCAGCATCTGGTCGGAGAGGTCTACCGCAGTGATCAGTGCGGCTCTGCCGATCAGCCACTCGGTATTCTTCCCTGTTCCGCAGCCAATCTCCAATACCTTATTGAAAGGAATGCTCGCCAGGGAAATTCTCAGTGCCAATCCCTCAAGATCACGGGTTTTGTTATCGTTGGTATCGTATTGCGCAGCCCAAATGTTATAAGCCTGTTTCGTGTTCATGCCGCAAAAATAATAAAAAATGCGGTGCTTTTTACAAAGGATTTGGCACCGGAGACAAGCTTACTGCTCCGTAATTAACGTTACTCAGTACCAACAAGCTTCAATCTGTACAGATAAAAAGAAACCCGGATGTCTTCAACTTCCGGGTTTTTATGTCAGCAGGATTAAGCGGACGATTTAATAGGAGTACTATAAGAATATTATTTTTGAGGTGGTCTGGTAGTCGTATCTCGTTTGAGCGTATCCTGTTTAGACTTATCCTTATTCTTTTTTTTGTCATGGTCTTTTTTGTCCTTGTGTTTTTTTGTAGTGTCCTGCTTTGTTTTTGTGGTATCCTGCCAGAAACCATCATTTGCGGAAGCTGTCAGGCAGAAAGCGCCCAACGCCAGCATCATCATTAACTTTTTCATAGTATAAAATTTTATTAAACAATAAGTGATTACTATTCCTAAAACAGGCAAAAAGCATAACTGTTTTCCTTACTGATAAAATCACGTATAAATACTGGTTTTTCCAGCAAAGGCAAAGATAATGACTGGGTATTGACCTCTTCTTGCTATTATATCCCTCCGATCCTCTCATAATCCTCTCGAGATGGTTGCAACGTGGTTGGATGGTCCGGCGGATTGAGCAACCATGCCGTGCCATTGCAGGAACTTTCTAATTAGAGTTACAGCGTAACAGCTCCATATCAGTAGCAATATGAGACCACGCGCTGAGATTACAGGATGCGTGGTCAGCTCAACTCAAAGTTCAAGATTTCCATTACATTTGTCAAATTAACTCTTAACCCATGCTCAAATATTATCGCCTTCCATTCTCAATCATCTTCTGCATCAATTCTTACCCTATTTTCAAAATTCTTACCCTATTTTCAATAGAAGGTTTTTTGGATATAACTTTTCCGTCAGGCATTTTTCCAGATACATATAAAAAACAACATAGACATGGATAAATTGGAAATTACGGGGGGAGCAAGAATTGGAATGGCAAATGCGACCTGGCCATTCGCAACATTGAAAGTAAGTAAAGACAAACTGGAATTAAATGCTTCAATCATTGGAAATCTCGTGTTCCAACCAAAAGACGTCATTTCAATTGAAGCTTATACCATGATTCCCCTACTCGGTCAGGGAATAAAAATAAATCATAGGATTGCAGATTATAACATCAAAGTGATCTTCTGGACATTCAGGAACCCTTCCGCTGTGATAGATCAAATTAATCAAACGGGTTTTTTGGAAAATACTAACAGCAGAATCTCTGAGAGTGACCTGCACATTATTCAGCATCAAAAGGCAGGTGGTTTTCCGCTAAAAAAACCTTTTCTCATAGGAGCAGTTATTTTATGGAACATTTTAATTCTGTCAGACTTCATAAAATTTCTGAAATCAGATAAAAAAGGAATACCGCTAGGAAACGGGGCCACAATTGCACTTGCAACAGTCCTCCTTACTTCCGTTCTATTGTTAGTTTCCAAAGACTTCAGTAAGCTAATATTGAAAGAGGGGAAATCAATAAAGGACATCAATAAATTTCTTTACCTGCTAATTTTTATCAGTGGTTTCATGCTGTTGGGGATATTGACCTTTCCAGGCGCTTGACAAAAACTATTTGTATAATGATGGATTAATTGATAGTGTCCTCCACCGCAGCTTCAGCTTTTTGCTTTATAACCCTGTTGCGGTGTTCAATGAGGTTCTGCATATATTTCCTAAGGAACAGCATGTCTGCAAGTTTGCCAAGTAAACCCAGGGGAGACTCATAAATAAATTCATCAGTCATTAAGGTATATCCTTTTTTCTGTTCAAATACATGTTTGTGTTTCATCATCTTAAAAGGTCCGGCTACCATTTCATCAGTAAACAATACAGGAATTTCGCATGCGGTGATCCTGCTGGTTAATTTCATCGTCACTCCGAAATGCCTGGCTTTCCAGGTAACAGTTTCATTAAGACCAATCAAACCAGTTGTGATTCCGGCAATGGCTTTTTCACCTGTATGCTTCATGGTATCCAGATGAAGATTAATGCTTCGTGCAAGGTTGAAGCAAACATCGGCGGTAGCGTAGATTTTTGTATTTAGTATAAATTTGGGCATGGTTACATTATTTCAGATTTCATGATTTTTATTTTATGGTGATGCCCGAAAGTGGCCATATCACACTACTAATAAATTGTGTATGAAAAAGTAAAGGCGTTGGTATCACTACCCAAAAGAACACCCATATCCTGGCGAGTTGCCTGTGCTGCAAAAAGCCAATTTTATATTTAATTAATGCTTTTTCTGCAATCACAGCGATCCCTTGAATGATAAAGTACAAAAGAGGAAAACCATATCCGCTGTTTACGGGAACACTCAGGGCGAGCTCATGCAGCAGGCCGGAAAACACAAAGGCGATCATCAATGCAGCGGCGGCCCCTATTTTATCTTTCAATGGCCTGAATATCGTAACTGAAGTCATTTCACTGAAAGCCAGGTTCCAGCGCTTACTCCAGAATTCATTCAGGGTTTTTGCTTTTGCGGGAGTTTTGAACAGATAATAAGTACCAACTCCTGAAAGGCGCCACATACCGGCACTGATACTTAATAAGCCAAAATGCAATATCAAGCTAAAGGCCAGTAATAAGATGGCAGTTATCATAAGATAAAGTACGTAAGGGTTGATTGACAACGTCACCAGTTGATGTGCCACAAGAATTAATACCAACCCGGCCAATACCCTGCTAATGCCAAACCTTATTTTTGGCCAGGCATCCGGCAATGCCGGATCACCTAAAGTTTCGAAAGGCTGTGCCCTCATTCCGGCCCATCCAATTGCAAATACCGTCCATTGCCGGAAAGAAAGGCTTGATAACTTGCCTTTATAACTCTCTGCCGCAGCGATCACTTTCATTGCAGTAAAAGTTGTGGCGATTAGCGCCAGCATCCGGATTATTGCAGATTCGTTTAGGAAAATCATATGGATGGTGTATATACTAAATGCCAGTAGTACCCAGCTTTGCCAGACCATGGCATTTCGCACAAACCAGTAGCCGGCAAGAACGACTGCCAGGTTCAATAAAGCAAAGTAAGTCAGGTATAGCATTATTGGTTCCATGATCAGAGTTGCTGATAATTATAAAAGAATGCCATACTGTAAACTATGCTCAGGAAAAGAAACAGGATAATCAGAATTACTTCGGCTACTCTATGCCATATGCCCATTGGGAATTCCCTTCTGTCAAAGTATAAGAACTGAATAAATATTCTTGAAATCCAGTAAACCGCAATAAAACCACATACCAGCAAGGACATCAATGATCCGTTTAAAAGTTCGGCAACAGCAAAAACAGAAAGTAAGCCAAAACAAAGATTAATCACTAAAATATAGGCTGCGTACGTCCAGAACATCTGCTTTATCAATACCTCAACTTTTGCAAGTTCTGTTTTCCACTTTAAGACTTTAGGAATGGCGATGCTGCCAAAGACTAAAACCACTTGAAAGATCCCGGCCAGCAGAATCAGCAAAAAAATAAGACCTTGATTGATTTCCATAATTATAACCTAAGACTTAAAATATCATGTATGGCGTGTCTGGCTTCTGCAAAATAAAACTTAAATCCGGAATCCAGCAGACGGCCGGGTGCAACCCACCTGCTTTTGAGTACCAGTTCTGTTTCAGATCCAATCAGCAGCATGCCGATTTCCAGTAGCCATTGCGGACTGGGCAAACCAAACGGAATGCCCCAGGCTTGCCTGAGCGTTTTCATAAACAACTCGTTTTTGATGGCGACTGGTGCGGTGCAATTGACCACTCCATCCAGATGATCATGATCTAAAATCCACTCGGTACTTCTGGCTACATCCTGTTCATGTATCCAGGACATATATTGCTCTCCATCGCCCTGCCTGCCACCCAAACCACATTTGACCAGGTTCAGCAACCGTGGAAATACACTGTCATGTCTGCCCAGCACAATCCCGATTCTTAGCGCAACCTTCCTGGTCTGCGGAGTCTCAGTTTCAAAAAAAGCAGCCTCCCATTGTTTACAGACATCGATAGAAAATCCGTAGCCGATTTCTCCAGTGTATTCGTCCTGCGCATGGTCTTCGGCATGGCGGTAAATGGTAGCAGAAGTGGCGTTGATCCAGAGTTTGGGAGGATGTTCCATTTTACTGACTACCTGGTTGAGCAGCCGCGTCGGCACATTCCTGGAGGCAAAAATCTCTCGCTGGTTCTTGGCAGTGTATCTGCAATTGACATTTTTACCACAGAGATTGACCAACAAGTCAGCACCATCGAGTGCTCCAGTCCAGCTTCCTTCTGTCTTTCCATCCCACAGCACAGTTCGCACATTGGCCTTTGGTTCTGCTGGTTTTCTGCTCAGGATAATCACCTCATGTGCGAGATCTTTGTAATATTCAGCTAAAATTCCACCGAGGTAACCATTTCCTCCCGCCAAAATAATTTTATGATATTTCATGTCTATGCGCTTAAAAGTACAATTAAAAGAATTGCAATACGGTACAATACCCAGGTGATGCTGAGTGTCCAGTCTATTTTTAAAAGGTTACTTCTCCTGATGTGTTCCAGTAGCATCAGACCGGCAACAGCCATAAACCAGGCAACATAAAAAATCGGGTCCAGCTGAAACCAAATGGCCAGCAAAAATGGTGGCAACAACAGCAATGCCCCGGCAAATGAAATGGTCATCATATTACCAAGATAGGCCCAGGTTTTCTGCTTGTTGAGCAATGTAATGATGATGCCCTGAAAAACAATCTGTCCTCCGCAAATAAAGTACTCCCGATAAGTATGGCCCACAGGGAGAAGCCCTTTCATCAGGCCAGTATAGTGAGAAAGAATATAAGCAGTCACCAGCCAGGTAAAAACAAGATAAGCAATGCGGTAGTGCAACTTAAACGCAGGTTGAAACTGATAAGCTTCATCTTTAACCGGCGGTACAATCACCCGCCGGTTATAAGCGATAAAAGCATACACTTTACTCATCAGCCAAACAAATGGTTTGAACCTCAAAAGCGGACCAAAGAAAGGCAGCACCAGGGCAAAGATCTTAAACAGGCTTTCGATTCCGTAAGTGACCTCACCTGTTTCCTGGTTTACCA
>NZ_DATHGC010000330.1:0-34383 GCF_035317785.1 Pedobacter sp.
CTCCGATAACGACGTCGCAGGTGATTATTGCTTTTTCGAGCACAATGGGCTGCATGACAGAAGTGAATACCCTGCTGCCCAGATTATTTTGTAAACGCCTCAGCCGATAGATGGAACTGTCAAATACTTTCACTTCTGCGCCCAGAGAGAGGGCTGTTCTGGCGGCATATTCTCCAACGGTTCCGGCGCCAAGAATGACAATCTCGGTCGGGGGAACGCCGGTAAAACCGCCGAGCATCAATCCTTTTCCTCCTGTAACATTGCTGAGGTATTCTGCGGCGATAAAGATGGAGGTTGCGCCAACGATCTCACTCATCGCGCGTACCACGCTAAGGATATTTCCTTCATCACGCAGGTGTTCAAAACACAGGGCATTGATCTTTTTTGCCAGTAGCGCCTTCAGGTAAGTTTCTTTAAGGCCGCCCATTTGCATTGCTGAAATCAGGGTTTGTCCTTTGTGCATGAGTTCAACTTCTTCCAGTGTTGGCGGAGCAATCTTTACCAGGACATCTGCGCTGAAAACATCCTTTTTGTCAAAGGAGATCTGTGCCCCCTGGTCACTGTAATCTTTATCAGAGAAATTAGCGCCGACTCCGGCACCGGATTCTATAATGACCTTGTGTCCATTGTTTACGAGCAGCGCAACAGATAGGGGCGTCAGGGCAATTCTGTTTTCCTGAAATGAGATCTCTTTAGGAATACCAATATATAAACTATTGTTCTTCTGTTTGGTCTCAGACAATGTCTCTTTAGGCTGAAGCAACCCTTTTTGAGCAATTGCGGCCATTCCTTCGCGTAATCCTGTCGCCATTTTGATGATGTGATATTTTGATTGAAATTAATAAAAAATAACCTAAAGCGCTACGACCCAGGACTTATATTTTTGTGATCACAAGCTCCCTTTCACTTTCGCTCACAATGCTGATCTCTGTTTTGATGTAGTTGTCAGGCAAAAGCCCGCTTACCTTCTGCGGCCATTCGATTAAACAGATGTTCCCGGAATAAAAATATTCTTCATAGCCGATGTCATAAGCCTCCTGAAGGTTCTTTATGCGGTAGAAATCAAAATGATAAACGGGCTGCCCCAATGCGTCGTATTCGTTGACAATAGAAAAAGTCGGACTGGACACCAGGTCTTTCACGTCAAGGGCTTTGGCTACTGATTTGATAAACGTAGTTTTTCCGGCACCCATGTCTCCTTCAAATACAAATATTTTTTCGGCTGATGCAAAATTCAGCAAATTTTTGGCGGCATCATCCAGATCATCCAGGCTGGTTATTTTAATCTTCATGGTTATCTTGAGCTGTATGTGGCTATGGGTATGATCATTTCTTCCAGGGAGATTCCTCCGTGCTGAAAAGTCTCATTGTAATAGTTCACAAACTGATTGTAGTTGTTTTGGTATACAAAATAACGGTCTTCCTTGGCAAAAATGTAATTGGAACTGATATTTATCTTCGGCAACTGTGCCTCATGCGGGTTTTTGATCAGAAAAACTTCTTTGGCATTGTAATTCAGGTTTCTTCCCTGCTTGTAGCGCAGGTTGGTATTGGTATTTCTGTCGCCGATGACCTTGCTGGGATGTTTAACCCGTATGGTTCCGTGATCGGTAGTAATGACGACTTTAACGTTCTTTTGAGAGATCTTTTTCAGCAGTTCCATTAATGGAGAATGTTCAAACCAGGATAGGGTCAGCGAACGGTAGGCCGCATCGTCGTTGGCAAGCTCCCGGATCATCTGCATATCAGTTCTTGCATGAGATAACATATCCACAAAGTTGTATACGATCGCATTGAACTCATTTTGCAGGAGATTATTGACCTGTTCGTTGAGTGCTTTTCCGTCGTCATAGGTCAGGATTTTGTTGTAGCTGAACTTACAGTCTTTTCGCAGGCTTCTTTTGATCTGGTCGGATAGAAAAGCTCCTTCATGCATGTTCTTCCCGCCCTCATCATCGTCGTTTTGCCACATGCCGGGAAATCTTTTTTCCATTTCAAGGGGCATTAGTCCGGAGAAAATTGCATTTCGTGCGTATTGTGTTGCGGTCGGGAGAATGCTGGAATAGGTGTCTTCCTCTTCCAGCCTGAAATGCTCGGTAATCAGGGGGTTGATGATCCTCCACTGGTCATAGCGCAGGTTGTCTATCAGGATAAAGAAAACAGGGACGTTGTTGTTGATGAGCGGGAAAACCTTCTTTTTGAGGAGTTCATTGGAGAGCAGGGGCGCTTTTCCCTTTCCGTTGACCCAGCCGAGGTAGTGGTCTTCAATGAATTTGGAGAACTGCATATTGGCCTCAGACTTCTGCATGGTCAGAATCTCATGCATCTGGGGGTCGTCAAGTTTTTCAAGCTCAAGCTCCCAAAACACGAGCTTTTTGTAGACCTCTACCCATTCCTGGTAGCTTAGTTTGTCGTTTAGGGTCATCCCGAGCCGTCTGAAATCCTGCTGATAAGCCATAGATGTCCTTTCGCTGACCAGGCGCTTGTTGTCAATTATTTTTTTGATCGTGAGCAGTACCTGTTTGGGGTTAACAGGCTTGATGAGATAATCGTCTATCTTCGAGCCAATGGCGTCTTCCATTAAATTTTCCTCTTCACTCTTGGTGATCAGAACAACCGGAACGTCATTTCGTATGTTTTTGATTGCAGTAAGGGTTTCAAGCCCGCTCATTCCGGGCATGTTTTCATCTAAAAAAACCAGGTCAAAATGTTCTTTGTCAAAGGCCTCCAAAGCGTCATTGCCATTGGTAAAGGTGGTTACGTGGTAACCTTTTTCATTAAGTAATAATATATGAGGTTTTAATAAATTGATCTCGTCGTCGGCCCATAATATCTTGGTTTCCTGCATCACTGTGATTGTATAATGTGAATTTATTTGTAAAAAGAGGCTTCTCTTTTCTTACTATGGATAAAAATAGCAATTTTTGTACCGTATAATTTATTTTTTAGGATTGAACAAAAAGAAAATAATAAATGATCCTGTATATGGCTTTATCAGTATTCCTTCGGCCATAATATTCGATCTGATCTCCCACCCGTATTTTCAGCGCCTTCGGTATATCAAGCAGCTGGGCATGACACATCTGGTCTATCCGGGAGCTTTGCATACCCGGTTCCATCATGCACTCGGTGCGATGCACCTGATGAAGCTTGCTGTAGAGGTGCTGAGGGGAAAAGGGCATGAGATTACCCCGGGAGAAGAAGAAGCGGCTACGATAGCCATTTTGCTGCACGACATTGGGCACGGGCCTTTTTCCCACGCACTGGAGGATTCCCTGGTGAACGGGATAAAACATGAGGACATTTCTATGTTCATCATGGAGCAATTGAATGCAGAATTCAAAGGGCAGCTTACTTTTGCGATAGAGATCTTCAAAGGCAATTACCATAAACGTTTCCTGACACAGCTGATTTCAGGCCAGATGGACCTGGACCGGATGGATTATCTGAATCGTGACAGTTTTTTTACCGGGGTTAGTGAGGGGGTAATTAGTTTTGACAGGATCATCAAAATGTTTAATGTCCTGAATAACGACCTGGTGATTGAAGAAAAAGGTATTTATTCTGTGGAGAAGTTTCTGATCGCAAGAAGGCTGATGTACTGGCAGGTATACCTGCACAAAACCGTAATCGCCGGTGAACAGGTTTTGGTAAAGATCTTAAAAAGGGCAAAGGCCATTTCGGCTGCGGGAGATGCGCTTTTTGCTGCTCCCGCGCTTGATCATTTCCTTAAGAGAGAAGTTACTGAAGAGGAATTCTTTTCAGAGAAGACCCATTTGACAGCGTTTGTGAAGCTGGACGATCAGGATATTTTTACCGCACTGAAAGTCTGGAGAGATCATCCGGACAGAATATTGTCCAGGTTGTGCAAGATGCTGACAGACCGGGACCTCTATAAAGTAGAGATCAGCAATCACGAGCCGGATCGCGACAGGTTCATCATGCTGAAGGAAAATATTGCGGAATTACTGAAATTGACAGCCGAAGAAGCGTCTTTTTTTGTGTTCTGTGATGTGATCCGCAACAGGGCTTACAATGCCGGGAACGGTAACATTAATATATTGCTGAAGAACAATAGTATAATAGATATTGCAAAAGCATCAGATTTATCTAACTTAGAATCCCTGGACAGAACGGTACAGAAACACATTTTGTGTTACCCCAGAATTATTTAGCATATTTTAACAAAATAATTAAATTTTTATCCCGTTTTTAGTTTTCTTATACCTATGAGGTATATATAATCCTAAATAGGTTTATTTGTTCATATCAATTTAACATATAACTTTGTAAAATGCAATTTACTGCCAAGCAGATAAGCGAATTTATAAACGGCGCCATCGAGGGGGATGCTAATGTAAAAGTTGGCGAACTTTCAAAAATAGAAAATGGTAAAGAAGGCTCCTTATGCTTTTTGTCCAATCCGAAGTACGAAAATTATTTATATACCACAGATGCTTCGGTTGTCATTGTTGGGCAGGATTTTCTCCCGTCGCAACCTGTAAGCAGTACCTTGATAAAGGTTGCCGATCCTTATAGTGCATTTTCTCTCCTGCTGGAAAAGTATAACGAAGCCGTTAATCTGGCGAATGTCCAGTCTGGTATTGAGCAGCCCTGTTTTATTCATCCAACAGCAAAAATAGGAAAGGACGTATTTATTGCCGCATTCTCTTATATTTCAGAAAAGGCAGAGATCGGGGACAATTCTAAAATAAATGCACAGGTCTACCTCGGTGCAGATGCTAAAATAGGAGAGAATTGTGTCATTTTTCCGGGGGTAAAAATATATAACAAATGTATTGTTGGAAACCGCGTCACGATCCATTCAAATGCTGTTATTGGAAGCGATGGTTTTGGCTTTGCGCCGCAGGCTGACGGAACCTATTCAAAGATTGCCCAGATCGGCAATGTGATCATCGAGGATGATGTAGAGGTTGGGTCAAACACCACTATTGACCGGGCGACAATGGGCTCTACTTTTATTAGAAAGGGCGTTAAGCTGGACAACCTGATACAGATTGCGCATAATGTTGATGTGGGCGAACACAGTGTGGTCGCTGCACAAACCGGAATTTCGGGAAGTACAAAACTAGGTGAAAAGTCCGTAATAGGCGGACAGGTGGGAATAGCCGGACACCTCTCTCTTGCCAAAGGCACACAGATCGGGGCTCAGGCAGGCATCAATTTCAGTACCGCAGAGGAGAATAAGCAATGGCACGGGAGTCCGGCGCAACCCTTGAGGGACTGGATGAGGGCATCGGTCATATTTAAACAGCTGCCTGCTATAGAAAAGAGGATTGCGTCTCTGGAGGCCATGATCTCAGATTTAAAAACAATAATTGAACAAAACAGTACAATATCAAAATAAAGAATGAACGTTAAGCAAAAAACGATTAGAGCTGAAGTTTCCGTAAAGGGGGTGGGTCTGCATACAGGAGCAAATGTTACCCTTACCTTTTGTCCTGCACCTGAAAATCACGGTTTTAAATTTCAAAGGATAGATTTGCCGGGAAGCCCGATAGTTGATGCTGACTGCGATAATGTGACCGATACCGCAAGGGGAACAACCATATCCCAGAACGGAGCGAGTGTAAGCACCGTGGAGCATGTAATGGCCTCTTTGGTCGGGATGGACCTGGATAATGTATTGATGAAACTGGACGGCCCTGAAACTCCGATCATGGATGGAAGTGCGATCCTGTTTTTGGAAGCCCTGGAAAATGCCGGTGTACAATTGCAGGATGTTGACCGTGAATACTTCCAGATCCCTCATAATATCACCTACACAGAACCTGACAGAAAGGTAGAGATTGTTGCGATGCCGCTTGATGACTACAGGTTTACCTGTATGATCGACTATAATTCACCCGTATTGGGAAGTCAGCATGCCGGAATCTCCAGCATTGCTGAATTTAAGAAAGAGATCGCTTCCTGCAGGACATTTTGTTTTTTGCATGAGCTGGAGTATCAGCTGCAAAATAACCTGATCAAAGGCGGTGACCTTAACAATGCCATTGTGATCGTTGATAAGGAAGTTACAAAAGAAGAGCTTGACCATTTAGCGACTATTTTTAACAGGACCGCCATGGAGGTCGCGCCGCAGGGGATTCTTAATAATATGGAACTGCGGTATCAAAATGAACCGGCAAGACATAAATTGCTCGACATGATCGGTGACCTTGCTCTGGTTGGGGTGCATTTAAAAGGACACATTATGGCTGCCCGTCCGGGTCATGCCGCCAATGTCGCATTTGCAAAGAAAATTAAAGCAGCGATCAAAAAAGAAAAGAATAAAAAAGTACAGCATGTATACGACCCGTCTGTAAAGCCGCTTTATGATGTGGTGCAGATCATGGAGATTTTGCCGCACCGTCAGCCTTTCTTGTTTATTGATAAGATCCTTGAGCTGTCTAAGACACACGTTGTCGGTGTAAAGAACGTGACGATGAACGAGGAGTTTTTTAAAGGTCATTTTCCGGGCGCACCGGTGTTCCCGGGTGTGATCCAGATCGAAGCGATGGCGCAAACGGGTGGCATCCTGGTTTTGAGCACTGTGCCTGATCCAAGAAATTACCTTACCTTGTTTTTAAAAATTGATAATGTACGCTTCAGGGCGCAAGTTTCGCCCGGAGATACAATAGTTTTCAGATGCGACCTTATGGAACCGATCAGAAGGGGCATTGCCCAAATGAAAGGAGTTGGAATGGTCGCCGGAAAAGTTGTGGTAGAAGCAGAAATGATGGCTCAGATTGTAAAAGTTAAAGATAGCGAACCCGTATCATGATACAACCCCTAGCGTATATACATCCGCAAGCGAAAATTGCCGATAATGTTGTTATAGAGCCTTTTGCAGTAATTCATAAGGATGTCGAAATTGGTGAAGGCACATGGATCGGATCAAATGTAGTGATCATGGACGGAGCAAGGATTGGCAAGAACTGCAGGGTTTTCCCCGGGTCTGTTATTTCAGGCGTGCCGCAGGATCTGAAATTTGCCGGAGAGGTGACAACCGCTGAGATTGGCGACAACACCACGATCAGGGAATGTGTCACGATAAACAGGGGCACAAAAGACAAATGGAAAACTGTGATAGGCAGCAATTGCCTTATTCAGGCTTATTCCCATATAGCCCACGACTGTGAAGTCGGGGATTACTGTATTTTCTCAAACAGCACAACACTGGCCGGACACATTACTATTGGCAATTATGTCGTTTTAGCCGGCCTGGTAGCCATACACCAGTTTGTTAAGGTAGGCGCCCATGCATTTGTAACGGGTGGCTCCTTAGTACGCAAGGACGTGCCTCCTTATGTTAAGGCCGCTCGTGAGCCCCTGTCCTATGCAGGGATCAATTCAGTTGGTTTGAGAAGACGAGGGTTTTCGTCTGAAAAGATCAACGAAATCCAGGAGATCTACCGTGTGTTGTTCGTTAAACACAACAATGTGACTAAGGCGCTTGATATGATTGAAGCGGAGTTTAAGCCAACTGAAATCCGGGATGAGATCGTTGATTTTATCCGGAACTCTAACAGGGGTGTGATGAAAGGCTTTGGATCCGGAAGTTAGGTAGCCCATATGGTAATCAACCTTGAAAATACAGGAAGGAGATTCAACCAGGAATGGATTTTCAGAAATCTGACCCATCAGTTCCGCCCGGGGGGGCGGTATGCTGTACTTGGTCCAAACGGCTCGGGCAAATCAACCCTGCTTAGTATAATTTTAGGTAATTTATCGCCCTCTGAAGGAAGGGTCAGCTATACTGATGGAAAGCAGATCTCCGCAGAGGACATCTACGGACATCTTAGCTTTGCTGCTCCTTATCTGGATTTGATCGAGGAGTTTACATTGCAGGAGACAATAGACTTCCATTTTAAATTTAAAAGATTTTATGCAGGGCTTAACCAGGACGCGGTTCTGGATGTGCTTGGACTCGCAAAGTCACAGGATAAGGCACTGAAATACTTTTCTTCAGGAATGAAACAAAGGACCAAATTGGTGCTGGCTTGCTGCACGGATAGCAAAATCCTTTTGTTGGACGAGCCAACATCGAACCTGGACAAAGAGGGGATGTCCTGGTATCATCGCCTGATCGAGAATTTCACCGCAGATAAAATGATAATTGTCGGATCAAATCAGGAAGAAGAATATTCTTTTTGTAACCATTTCATTCGTATAACGGATTATAAGTAGCTAAATATATATTTGTGTGAAAAGCAGAATGGGGCTTATTTTAAGCTTAAACGAGACTAAAAAAATATTTTCAAATAACTGTTGTGTAATTAACAAATAGTCTTTACCTTTGCGGCACGAAAAAAGGCCGATAGTTAAGGCTCAATTTCAAAAAGAAATGGCAAAAGCATCGGAAGTGAAAAATGGTAATATCCTTCGTTTTAACGGAGAATTGGTACAAGTGGAAGAATTTCTGCACCGTACACCAGGTAACCTTCGCGCTTTTTATCAGTCGAGAATGCGCAATGTTAAAACCGGTAAGCTGGTAGAATACAGGTTTCGTGTGGATGAAGATGTTGAGATTTGCCGTGTGGAAACCAACGATTACCAATATTTGTATGAAGATGGTGATGCGTTAGTCGTAATGGATAACACTTCTTACGAACAGTTTAACATACCAAGATTGCTATTTGGGAAAAGTGTTAGGTTTCTGAAAGAAGGAATGAATGTGATCATCGCATTTGAAAGTGACGAGCCGATTATGGCGCAAACACCTTCACATGTAGAGTTAGAGATAACTTATTCCGAGCCTGCGGTTAAAGGCGATACTTCTACAAATGCGCTTAAATACGCGACTGTAGAAACCGGGGTGGAGATCAAAGTGCCAATGTTTATCAATCAGGGCGATAAGATTAAGATTGATACCCGCACAGGTGATTATATTGAAAGAGTAAAATAAGAATTTTCATAGTTTAGTTTTAGGTTTAGGTTGATTGTGGCTTCGGAGTGGTTCCCGAAGCCATCTTTTTTTCTGCGCTTTTTTGCTTTGGAAAAATTAATATGGATGCTTCTGAGGCTGGATCTTTTGCCTGAAGGAGGCAAAATTCCCTATGCCTCTTCAGCACCATATTAATTTTTCTCTGGGCGCAAAAACTGCGTACATAAAAATAGGCTGGTTCGGGAATTTGGGTGGGTATGTAAAGTTGGGTGCCTAGCTGAGCGCTTAATTGTTTATTTTTATATTTGCTTTGATGACAAAGAAAGAACTTAGAAGAGTTGCGTCGGAACAACGTAGGTTATTATCTGATGCTGAAGTTGCTGAATATAGCAGGGCTTTGCTGGATCATTTTTCTTCATTTGATCTGTCTCGGGTGAAGACTATACACCTATTTATTCCTATCGTCGAAAAAAAAGAACCGGACACTTTTATTTTTATCGACTGGCTGGCCATTCATCACCCGCAAATTAAGATCATTGTTCCTAAGGCGGATTTTGGTACAGCATTGATGAGTAACTATGTGTATCCGGGCAAAGAGGCGCTGATAAAGAATCTTTATAACATCCTGGAGCCTCAAAAAGGGGAATTGCATACAGGAGACGTTGATCTGGTACTCATTCCAATGCTGGCTTTTGATCAAAGAGGCTATAGGGTCGGATACGGGAAAGGTTTCTATGACCGATTCCTGTTAAATATTGATACTCAGAAAATAGGATTGTCTTTTTTTGAACCTGTTGATCTGATAGATGATGTTGACGAATACGATGTCCGCCTGGACTTTTGCATCACGCCCGAAAAAATATATGAATTTAACGGGTAACAAATATTGACCTTTCGTGATATACCTCCAAACAGTTGGATCATTAACTAATGGAGAACATGATGAAAAAGTTGATATTTATGGTAATGGCGGTTTTACTAACCGGCCTTTCCCGCGCGCAAACGAATCAGGACGTATCCGCAAATAACCGAGGCAAACTTCAGATCTCGGCCTTTGGCGGCATCAGCATGCCGCTTGCTGACTATAAAAGTGAGCCCGGCCGGACAAAGAACGGATATTTCGGAGGGCTGGCAGTAGACCAGTATTTTAAAGGGAACACATGGGCAATTGGACTAGATGCGCGCTTTCTGAATCACGACATCAGAAAGTTTGACAGTGTCTTTTTTGATAATGGATATATCGCCACGGATTATGCAAACCACCCTTCGTTCCAGCATATAGGGCTTAGTATAGGGCCTTCATATCAGTCAGATTTTGGAAAGATCAGTCTGGAGGCCTTTGTCCGTGGCGGCATTCTTTTCCAGGGATTCCCTCAATATACCCAGTCGGTTTATATCAATCAGGCGGTTGGCCCTCCGGTAAAATTCTTCGACAATTATTATACTGATAACCCTAAACGCATCACAAAAGCGTGGATGGGGCTGGGAGGTGCAAGGTTGTCTTATGCGTTAAACGGCAACTGGAGTATGTTTTTGCAAGCGGATTACCTGGGAACTTTTGGCAGCAGTTTTGCCGGAGACGCCAGCGAGTTCCGGATCGTCCGGTACGGCGAAAATAAAGTGATTGCACCTGCAGATGTGCTTGTTGTAAAGAATGATCAGATCACCAATCTGACTGATTTCTATGACGAGAAACCCCTTGCCCAAAAAACTTTTGTGCAGACTGTAAATATTGGCCTTGGAGTTAAGTACGCGTTTGGCCGAAAATCCAAACGTACAAAAGAGCTGCCGGAGACTAAAACAGTGGCACCTCCCGCCGCGATTATGCCTAAAGACATTCTGGTGGTGGTGAAAGATAAGCAAACAGGGCTGGCACTGAGTGGTGTTGCGGTTAAAATCAGCAGAAATGGGATCGACAATAATTCTGTCAGCAATTCGGAAGGCCAGGCTGAACGTGTTAATGCTGCAGAAAAAGGGATGTATCAGATTACCGCTGTAAAAAATGGGATAGCCGCCGAACCGGCAGGAATAAGCCCGGCTGATTTTGACAAGGCGGGAAATGTGATCTATAAAGAGATTTATCATGATGACCCACGGTTTACCCTGATCGGGGAAACGGTTCGTGCTAATGACAACTCAAAATTGCCAGGGATTGGTACGGTGCTCACCAACACTTTGAATGATAAGAATGTGTCCCAAATCTCTGATACCGAATCCAAATTTGTGTACCAGCTGGAGCAGCAATCAGATTACAATATTGTAGCGAGCCATGCGGGCAAATTCTCGCAGACCGAGAGCGTGAGGACAAAAGGCCTGGATAGAAGTAAAACGCTGTATGTTACCTTGAAATTGGGAATTAATAATTTAGATCCGGGGGCTGTCTTTGTGCTTAAAAATATTCACTATGATTTTGACGAGTCGTACATCAGGCCGGATGCGGGAAGGATACTGGACAATCTGTTAAATGTAATGTCGCAAAACCCTACGCTGAAAATTGAACTGTCCTCTCATACCGACAGCAGAGGAAAAGATACTTATAATATGCGTCTGTCTCAGCAAAGGGCAGAAGCGGCAATCACGTACCTGGTGGGCAAAGGCGTAGAGCGGAAGAGGCTGGCTGCGAAAGGTTATGGCGAAACACGGCTGTTAAACCAGTGCGCAAACGGCATAGCTTGCAGCGAAGATGATCACCAGGCAAATCGGCGGACAGAGGTCAAAGTATTGAAATACTAAGGGGGATTATTGATTAAGGCGGAACCTGAAGGGTTCCGCCTTTTTTAGTTAAGGATAGAGTTCCAGCAACACCGGGCAATGATCTGAATGCACTGCATCCGGCAAAATCGTTACTTTTTTAAGCTTATCCAGCATGGGACGAGTGGCCAGATGATAATCGATGCGCCAGCCGAGATTCTTTGCTCTTGAATTGGCCCTGAAGCTCCACCAGGTGTAGTGGTGGGGATCCTTGTTAAAATGCCTGAAAGCATCTATAAATCCATTCTGAAGGAATAATTCCATCCATTCTCTTTCTTCCGGCAAAAAGCCTGAGGAGTTGGCGTTTGACTTTGGATTGTGAATGTCCATTGCGGTGTGGCAAATGTTGTAGTCCCCGGAAATGATCAGGTTCGGAATTTCTTTTCGCAGCTCGCCGATATAAGTGTCAAAAAACTTCATGAACTCATATTTTTTTACTTGTCTGTCTTCGCCGCTGGACCCTGAGGGCATGTAAAGGCTCATCAGAGAGAAACCGTCGAAATCTGCTCTCAGAATGCGCCCTTCTTTATCTATCCATTCTTCTCCGCAGCCATATTCGACATGGTTTGGTTTGATGCGGGTCAATATCGCGACGCCGCTATACCCTTTTTTCTCCGCTGGAAACCAGTAATGATGGTATCCCAATTGTTCGATCAGTGCAAGGATATCTGGAATTTGAACGGGCAGGGCTTTGACCTCCTGAAGGCAGATCATATCTGCATCTGTTGCCTGCAGCCAGCCAAAAAAATTCTTCGTAGAGGCGGAACGTATGCCGTTGACATTGTAAGAGATGATCTTCATGGAAATAAGATTTGAGGGGAATGGTTAATGTTTTTTCCAGTTTTTTGGCTGCTCTCCGTTTTAGAACCGTAACGGTCATTTTCACATCGGCAAGAGGCCGGTCATGTGTGTCTTTGGTGACCGCAGCAATGGCATCTACCATAGCCAGTCCGCTGACAATTTCTCCGAATACAGTATAGCTGCGGTCAAGATGCGGAGTTCCTCCTGAAGTTTTATAAACTTCCCTTTGCCATAATGGGATCTTGAATTTTAGCCTGTTGGTTTCAGCGGCGTCCAGCTGCTCATCGGTAAAAACCTTTCCCTGGACGAGATAGAACTGGCTTCCGCTTGATGCTTTTTCAGGATTATTGTCCCTTGCCGCCGCCAAAACTCCTTTTTTGTGAAATAAACTGTCATTAAACTCGGCCGGTATGGTATACCCAACTGAACCTTCTCCCAATTGTTCTCCCTGCCTGGCCGATTTTGAATCCGGGTCGCCGCCCTGAATCATAAAATCTTTGATCACACGATGGAACAGGGTTCCGTCAAATGTCTTTTTTTTAGTCAGCTTAACAAAGTTGTCACGGTGCAGCGGAGTTTGATTGTAAAGCATGACGATGCACTCACCAAGGTTTGTCTTGATTTTCATATATTGATGCTTAGGCTTTGCCGCAAAAGAAGCGGTGCAACAAATGCATAAAAGAAAAGCAAAAAATCTGTTCATATTGGAATTCGGAAATACGGCTAAGTTAAGTTAAATCTGCATTATTCAAATGTCATGGTACCGCATTATTTTTAGCGTAAAGGCCGCGGGCAAAGCAATTGCAATTATTATTTAATAGCTTTGTGCAATCAGGAAAGGCCCTGGAAGCCCTAAATCCTGGTTTCTGATATGAAGATGAAGCAAAAAATAGCAATGGGACTGTGCGTCTTTTACCTGGTCAGCGTGATCGGGCTTGCTGTGAGTATGCATTTTTGTGCAGGAAAGCTATCATCAGTGCGCTTTATAGAAACAGCGAAATGCAAGACCTGCACTAAAGACAGCAAAATAGCAAAAAGCCACAGCTGCTGCAAAACAACGTCGGTCGGTGTTAAGATAAAAGACAGTCACCAGGCTGGAGCGAAAGTCAAGATGCCCGGCAACTTTAGCTTGCAATTGTTTTTAGGTACGCATCTGACCGATGTGTTTAAAGTGATACTGCCAAAATCTTTGCGCCTGGAGGAGAACAAGGCCCCTCCCCTTTCTTCCATTATTTCCTTACACCTTTTCAATTGCGTTTTCAGAAATTAGGCCGCCTGTAAATTGATATCCAAATGCTTAAGAGAGCAGATGGGAGTGACACTCAATAAAGATTTACGACGGTTTAAAACCAATAAAAATGAAAACGATTCAATATTTAAGTATATTCTGTATTCTTTTGACTGCAGGCAAAGTCTCTGCCCAGCAAATATCTTCTGCGGAGCTGCAGGTAGCCGGCCTAACCTGCTCTATGTGTTCCCAGGCGACAGAAAAATCCCTGAGATCTCTGGATTTCATAGCAGCCATTAAGCCTGACCTCAATAAGAACATTTTTGTAATTGACTTTAAAAAGAGCAAAACGGTGAACATAGATCTGATCCGTAAAAAAGTGCAGGATGCCGGATTTTCAGTGGCCGGCCTGACTGCGGTTTTTAATTTTGAGCACCTTAAGGTAGATGAAAACGGACAGGCTGCGGACGGACTTGAAGTCTACAAATTTCTAAACGCCAAAAATAAAACACTGAATGGCGCGGTCAGGGTCAGCGTTATCGATAAAAACTTTATTCCGGGCCCTGCATTTAAACAAAAAGCGGCCCAGTTTAAAACAGATTCTTACGCAAGCGGCTATGGGACAATAAATGGTAAAAAGACCAGGATTTATCACTTAGCCATCTAACAATGAGATCATTCAGCTTATTGGTTGCGCTTGTCCTGATGACAAGCGCCGCCAAATCTCAGGAATTGTATGTTTTTACAGAACCGGCCAGCAATATGGCATCCGGGTCATTGGGGGTTCGACTCACCAACGAAGGGTTTTTCAGCCCGGGTTTTGCCAGCCGGAGTATAGGCGAGCTGATGGTTGGGTTTAACAGGAACCTGATGGCCCATGGCCAGGTCTTTTTTTCAGACATGGACGGCCGCTACAGATTTGAAGGAGGAAGCCTTTATGCCAAATACCGGGTGCTTTCAGTGGACGGAATAAAAATCCATTCCAGGGCTTCGGTTTTTGGCAGGTGGAGCAGCAGCAAACGCCCGCTGTACACTGAAGACGTTAACCTGGAGGGCGACAACAGCGGCGTACAGGGCGGAATAATATTTACGCAGCTGCTGCATAAACTGGCGCTGTCAGGGACCCTGAGCTATACCAAAGCATTTGATGACAAGGACCTGCAAATGACCCGTATGCCCGGGCCAGACCAGATGATCGGCTATAGCCTGTCATCTGGATACCTGCTGTTTCCCGTGGTTTACAAAGATTACAATCAGCCCAATTTAAACCTATACATTGAATTGCTCGGCAAGAGCAATCCATCAAACGGGCGGTCCTATTTTGATCTCGCTCCCGCAGTTCAGGTGGTTTTAAACAGCCGGACCAGGATAGACCTCGGCTACAGGTTTCAGGCAGCCGGAAATATCGCGAACCGCTATACTAAAAACATGTACCTGGCGAGGGTGGAATTCAACTTTTTTAATGTATTTAATTAAGGCCGCTGATAATTTCTTATCATAGATCAACAACTGCAAAGCAATAAAGGTTATACCTTTGTAAATCATTAACTTAAAAAATATGAAAAAGGCTTTTTTATTCCTGGTTGCCCTATCAATCAGCGCTGCGTCATTCGCACAAACAAAATGGACGGTAGATCCGATGCATTCCTTCGTAACATTCTCTGTGAAACACATGGGGATTTCATTTGTAGACGGATCTTTCAAAAAATTTGACGGAACAGTGGCTGCTTCCAATGAAGATCTTACTGATGCCAAGATCAGCTTTACAGTAGACGTAAGCAGTATCTCTACCGATGTGGAGCAACGCAATACCCATTTAAAAAGCGATGATTTTTTTAATGCGGAAAAATATCCTAAAATGACTTTTGAAAGTACCGGTTTCAAAAAAGGAAGCGGAAGCAATTACGAACTAAGCGGCAAATTAACCATCCGTGATGTAACCAAAGACGTTAAGTTTGATGTGGTGTACGGCGGTACAGCACAGCAGCAAGGTAAGACTAAAGCAGGTTTCTCCGCAACAACTACGATCAACAGGCTGGATTATAACATTAAGTTTGATCCAACCGGAGCTGGTGTAGCTAAAGATGTTAAGATCAACCTTAACCTTGAGTTTTTCAAGGCCCAGTAAAATAGTAAAATTCATCAGGCTTGCAGGTGATGACCATTTGCAAGCCTGTATAAAACAGCCATAGCATGTCCGGCCTTTCTCAGTTCAGCACATTTTCAGGCAGCCTTCCTATACTGGAAAACATCATGCCGGTGCTTTTTATCGGTCACGGATCTCCGATGAACGGAATTGAGGACAATGAATTTAGTTTGAAATGGGCTGAACTGGCTAAGGGCATCCCCACTCCAGCGGCCGTTCTGGTGGTGTCTGCGCACTGGTTTACCAGGGGGACACACATCACGGCAATGGATTTCCCGCAGACGATTTATGATTTTGGAGGATTTCCCCAAGAACTCTTTGATGTGGTTTACCCGGCGCCGGGCAGCCCGCAGCTTGCCGCGGAAACTGCTGATCTGATGAAATCTGCGAGCGTTGGCCTGGATCACGACTGGGGCCTGGACCATGGCGCCTGGACTGTCGTCAGAAGGATGTACCCTGAGCTAATATCCCGGTATTACAACTCAGCATTGACTATACCAAAGACGCCCGCTATCATTATGAACTTGCAAAGGAGCTCTCACTCTTACGAAAGAAAGGGGTTTTAATCCTGGGCAGCGGAAATATGGTGCATAACCTGAGGATGATGAGCTGGGAAATGATCAACGGCGGGGGGTACGATTGGGCCTTACAGATTAGCGATAAATTCAAAGACCTGATCCTAAATGGCGACCACTGGCCTTTGCAGGCTTATCAGAGTTTGGGCAAAGAAGCCTTGCTGGCCATTCCTACACCAGAGCATTATCTTCCGCTCATGTACACCCTTGGTTTAAAAACAGAACATGAGGCCGTTTCCTTGTTTAATGACAAAGCGATTGGCGGCTCGCTGACCATGACTTCTGTCCGTATCGGTTGATCAGACCAGCTTTCTCAGCCAATTTAACACCCATTGTTTACTGCGGTAAGGCGGATAGATCAGGCGCGTCAGGTTTGGTCCAAACTGAAATACAACAGCCCTTTCATGTGAAAAAGCTTTGAAACCATAGTGTCCGTGACAACTGCCCATTCCGCTTGTGCCCACTCCTCCAAAAGGCAGTTTTGGATTGGAAATGTGTACGAGTACGTCATTGACGCAAATGCCGCCTGAACTGGTATCGTGAATGATTTGTCGGGTCACGGCGGCATCTTTACTAAAAATATAGAGCGCAAGCGGCTTGCTTTTCGCATTGATGAGCGCAATGGCTTCGGTAAGATTTTTATAAGGGACTACAGGAAGGAGCGGCCCAAATATTTCTTCCTGCATCAGCCTTGAATCGGGAGCGGGCCTTAATAAAACCGCCGGACTAACTGTTGAGGCTTTGGCGTCAGCAAGGCCCCCATACGCCAGAACAGCGCCTTTGTCTGTGGCCTCCGTGATAAGTTCGCAAAGGCGCTTAAAATGCTTTTCACTGACAATTTTTGCATAGAGATCAAAGTCGGGCTCCCCGGATCCTGTACAGAACATGCCCTGTACAGCCGAGATGTAATGGTTGGTGAATATTTCCAGCAGATGATCGGGAATGAGTACATAATCCGGTGCAATGCAAGTCTGCCCGGCATTGATGAGTTTGCCCCAGGCGATTTTCTCCGCAGCTTTTTTAAGGTCAGCAGAAGAGTGGATGACCACAGGTGATTTTCCGCCCAGCTCCAATGTTACAGAAGCCAGGTTTTTCGCGGCGGCCTCCATAACGACTTTCCCGATTGTGGTACTGCCTGTAAAAAAGATGTGATCGAAGGGCAACTGCAGCAATTCGGAGGCAATGTCCGCACCGCCTTCGAAACAGCAGACTTCTTCCCTGTCAAAACAATCTTCAATTAACTTTGCCATGACAGCACTTGTGGCAGGGCTTAGTTCAGAGGGCTTGAGTATAGCGCAGTTGCCCGCAGCAATGGCTGAAACCAATGGGCTCATGAGTAGCTGGAAGGGATAGTTCCATGGCGAAATGATCAGGCACACCCCTTTGGGCTGGGAATAAATCCTGTTTTTTGCGAAAACATTGGTTATTGTTTTTCCTGCCCTTTGGGGCTTCATCCATCCGGTTAAATGGCGGATCGCATGATTAATTTCGCCATAAATGAAAATCACCTCGCTTACGGCAGCCTCAAATTCATTTTTGCGCAGGTCTTTCCTCAAGGCCTCATACAGCAGCTGTTCACGGGCTTTAATAGCCGACCTTAACCGCTTAAGCTTTGCTATCCTTTCTTTGGCGGTACTGGCAGAAAGACGAAGCTTGCAACCTTGCTGCGCGGCAAAAACAGAAGCAGAGTTATTCAGCATAGTAGTTTGTTAACGCCAGAAGTGTTAAAATAGGTTAAATTAAATACCCTTTATTACATTTATATCGTAAATCAATTCAATTGAAGGATATTGCATATAAAATTAAATATACAAAATGAAAAGGGTATTTTTTGTTGCTTTGGCTGTGATGGCTTTTGTTTGCGGGGCAAATGCACAGACCACCAAAACAGGGGTACTGGTGATTGGGAATGGAAACAATGCTATAGGAGCAGGGATTCAGGCTGCGGTATCGGGAGTCAAAACGATAATCTTATTACCCGGGCCGGGATTTGAGCTGTCGCCTGTCGGCAAAGAACAGAATTCTGGTATAGCGGCAGAATTTTTAAAACGCCTGAAAGCAGACAACTTTGACAACAGCACGGCTAACGCAGTTCTGAAAACCTGGATGGACAGCCTGAAAAATCTAACGGTGATGAGAAATGCATCATGGTTAAAGTTCAAAAGATCAGGGAGGGGATGGGTTATGGAGCTTAAAGACGGGAAAACAATAAAGGCTGAGATTTTGGTCAATGCTGACAAATCAGGGAAAGCCGGCGAAACTTTGCAAATGGTCACGGCTAAAACGGCAGCATTGTGGCAGCCGTTCAATTATGAAAACAAGACCTGCCGGACAAGTATTGCCTCCGGATATTTTACAAATGCTGGTACAGCAAATATCTTATCACTTTACCGCTTCTTAAACCCGCTTCAGGAAAACCTGGTTGCCCTTGATCCGGCACAGGAAAGCTTCGCCGCCGGGCAGGCCGCCGGAGCTACAGCGGCTTACGCTTCTTTTTTTAAACGAAAAACCTCGGAATCCAACTTAAAGGCAATTCAGGGTGAACTGATCAATTATAAACAGAGTATCGTTCCCTTCAAAGACATAAGCCCGGCCGACAGCAACTGGAAGGCAATACAGTTTATTGGGGTTACCGGCGTGCTGAAGGCAGATCTTTCCAGTGACGGAGCCTATTTCAGGCCGGACCAGACCGTTACCTCAGAAGAGGTCAAACCGGTGATTAAAGAATACTATTACAAAGCTCAGATCTGGTTTGACGACCATAAAGAGTCTCAGATGACTCTGGCCAGCGTATTAGACCTGGTTTGTATCGTGGGCAATAAATCATTAAAGACGACAACAGAAGAAGTAAAGAAAAAATGGAAGACTACTTACCATTTCAATTCAGAATTTGATCCCGTCAGAATCGTTACCCGCAGGGAATTTGCCGTGCTGGTCAATGAATACCTTAAACCTTTCGATGTCAATATCGACAAGACAGGAAGAGTGCTCAGGTAGCATAGCTAAAACCAATATATCAAACAGGGATTATAGTATTTATCTATAAGCCTATCAAGATTAAGTATGCCGGATTAGTCCGGCTTCTTTGTTTTTGAAGTTCAGTTGGCGTACCTTTGCGCCAGAAAAAAACATCAAAACAAGTATAATTATGGCAATAGTAGGTAAAAAATTCCCAAGTGTAAGCATCGATGCAATGTCCGAAATGGGCGATGATTTAAAAATTAATGTATTTGAAGAAGCAGTCAGTAAACAGAGCAAAGTTTTATTGTTCTGGTATCCAAAAGATTTCACTTTTGTATGCCCGACAGAACTACACGCTTTCCAGGCCGCTTTGCCAGATTTTGAAAAAAGAAATACCATTGTAATTGGTGCTTCATGTGATACCAACGAAGTACATTTTGCATGGTTGAATACACCAAAAGACAATGGCGGTATCGAAGGCGTAACTTATCCTATCCTCGCAGACACACACAGACAACTGTCTAACATCTTAGGGATTGTTGAACAGGAAGTTGAATATGATGAAGAGGGCAATGAGATCTTTTCCGGTTCAAATGTTACGTTCAGAGCAACCTATCTGATTGATGAAACCGGTAAAGTTTTCCACGAAAGTGTTAACGATATGCCTGTAGGCAGAAATGTAAAAGAATATTTAAGATTAATCGATGCTTATGCCCACGTTCAGAAACATGGCGAAGTTTGCCCGGCAAACTGGGAAGAAGGCAAAGAAGCAATGAGTGCGAACAGAACCGGCGTTGCTGAATATTTGAGTGCTAACTAATAATCAAAGAACTATGTTTTTAGAATTGACAGAAGATAATCTTCAACAATATGTTGCTGAAAACAACAAAGTAATGGTTCAGTACGCAGCGTCCTGGTGTGGAAACTGCAGGATCATGAAGCCAAAGTTCAAAAAGCTGGCTGCGGAAAATGAAGATGTCACTTTCCTGATCGTGGATGCAGAAAAACTTCCGGGCTCACGCAAACTGGCAAATGTTGACAATCTGCCGACTTTTGCCGCCTTTGAAGGGGGTGCTTTGGTACATCAGGTCCAAACCAACAAGGCCGAATTGTTAAATGAATTATTTGATAGGATAAAATCATGAAGATACCGGTTATAAGACAGCTGTTCCAGAATAATACTCCGGAAGATCTTGAGGCGACGCTGAATGTTTTAGAGGCTTTTTGTGAATTCAGAGGGGTAAGCGAGGAAGAAGTCGACGTAGCAGGAGAGATGATCACCAATATCTGCGGGGCGCTTGAAGTACACGAAAGCGTAAAATCAGGTGTAGCCGAAAGGGATGCCTTAAATGCATTTGGCCAAAAAGTAATGGGATCAATTGACAGGAAATAGATTTATCAGCAAATAAAAAAGGCGAGCTGATCAGCTCGCCTTTTTTATTTTTAGCGTGTCTTTATGCCAGGTTTCTTCCGGCATTCACAATACCGTATACCGTCCTTATCGCCAGTTTCTCATAGGACTGCTGCTGCTGATCAGGAAGCTCGCCCTGGAGCTTCTCTAATGCATAATGCTGGATCAGTACCAATGGCAGCACAATCTTCTCTCTGACGGCAATAGAGCGCTTCTCAGCCGGGTAATTCTCCATTAAGGCCTCTTGTCCGGACAGCTTTAAAAGCATTTCCTTCGAAAGCTCAAACTCTTCAAACAATACTTTCCAGAATTCGCCATATTGTTTGTCGTTCGCAAAATGGGCCGTGATCGCAAAGTCAGACTTGCTCATCGACATCATGCAGTTCTCCACAATCGTTTTAAAGTAACCGGATTCATTATAGGTTTCCACAACCTTATCCCAGTTGCCTTGCTTTTCCTGGTTCTTTAATGCCGTACCAACGCCATAAAAACCCGGGATATTTTGTTTCAGCTGGCTCCAGGCAGTCACAAAACTAATGGCCCTCAGGTCTTCCAGTTTCAGTGCCTCTCCGGAATTTCTTTTTACCGGGCGGCTGCTGATGGTGATCTTCGATAATAAAGTCAGCGGAGAGAATTTCTCCAGGTAACTCAGGAACAGCGGATGTTTACGCAAAGCAACGAAAGCTTCAAAGCTGTCATCGGCCATCTCATCCAGCAGGTGTTTGTTTACCGGGTCCAGCAGAATGTTATGTTTTTCCCTGATCCCTGCAGATATTCCAGCATTGATCAGCTGTTCAATGTTAAATTCCGCGCTGTCAATTGAGCCATATTGTGAACTGATGGTCTGTCCCTGTACGGTCAGCTGTATGTTTTTGTTCGCGATTTCCTTGCCCATCGAAGCATAAAAACGGTGGGTCTTGCCCCCGCCCCTTGATGGCGGGCCACCACGTCCGTCAAAAAATGCGAGCTGTATGTTGTGTTTATTTGCAGTAGCGGTCAGCGATACTTTGGCATTAAAGATTGACCAGTTGGCCATCAGATAGCCCCCGTCTTTTGTAGAGTCGCTGAAGCCCAGCATGATGTCCTGCTTGTTGCCCCTGTTTTTCAGGTGGCTTTTATAAAAAGGATGCGAATACAGCGTCTCCATGATCTCGGCCGCACCGGCAAGGTCATGAACCGTCTCAAACAGCGGAACAAAATCTATCGACAGGTTGTCTTCCCTCCAGCCATTCCACAGGAACAGCTCCATCAGCTGCAAAATATCACTCGCCTGCTGGCAATTGCTAATAATGAAACGGTGGCATGCCAGTTCTCCATTGTTTTCCTGGATCTGCCTGATTTCTGCTATGGTCAGCAATGTGTCTTCTGTCAATGCATCTCCTTTTTCGCTGTAGATCACCCTGGCGCTTTTGAAGGAAAGGGTCTTGATCTTTTCGTCCTCAGTCAGGTCATTATAATCTTCAGGAAACAGGGAGATGATCGGCTTGCTCTGCCTGCAGTAAGCATGAACATCCCTAAGCACCCTGCTGTCCTGTCTGATGTCAAGGGACGCAAAGTGACAACCATAAAGCTCCACTTTTCGGATCAGGTCAGATACCAGATCGGCAAATAAACCGTCATGGTCCTGATTAAGGGTGTTTTTAATATCATTCAGGTGCCTGATCACATCTGCACAGATGTTTTTCAGTTCTATATTCGGATCAAATGCGTTTTGATACAGAATATCATGCACAATGGCGATAGAATCCTCGACCCCTCTAAAGGTAATACGCCTTTTCAGGTTCCTGAAATCCCGGTAGTAGCAGCGGAAGAGGATCTGACGCAGCATTTTAGACACCTGTATGGTAGAATCAGTATGCACATTTGGATTTCCGTCGCGGTCTCCTCCAGGCCAAAAGCCAAGTTCAACGATCTTTTTAGGTTCCAGGCTGTACTCGTTAAGTGTTTTGTCAATGCCCGACTGGATATTGGCTGCGGCAAAATAGAATACATTTTCCAGGTACCAGGCCAGGCTCAGGGCCTCGTCAACCGGTGTCGGCGACTTTTTATTGAAGAAAGGTGTCTTTCCCAGTTGCTGAAGCAGCAAATGTATGTTAGAGATCTCATTGGTCTTAATGGCCGTAGTCAGATCAGTAATGATAGACAAAACACTCCCGGGATAGAACTGGGTAGGATGCGCGGTAAGGACAAGACGCAATGAAAAGTCCTCGATCAGTTTTTCAATCTTGTCGCTTAAAGGATTGTTATCTACCCCTTTTTTCAGGTAAGACAAAAGCGCATTTTCTTCATCATCGGCATTCAGCTTATTAAAAGAAGCATCTTCGACCGCATCAAACAATACCACCTGTCGTTCTATGTACTGGATAAAACGGAAAAGCAGATCAATGACATCCTTGGTAGCGGTAGTCTGAGTATATTTTTTAAAGAAAGAATCTATAATTTCTGCGGGTGTTTTATGGTCATTTATACCATCTTCGCAGTACTTAATAAATAGAGGCAGCAAAGTGCCGGTGTCTTTGATCTTGTAAAACGGAAGGGTAAGGAAAAGGCTGTTATAGAGTTCAAATCTGGATACTACTTCATTGTTAAATACGGATTCTCGCTGTCCTTTTGCACGTTGTTTCTGCATCATATTTAAAGGGTATTTTTTCGGCCTTAAGCTACCAAAAATCCCCTAAAAAAACGACCCCTGTATGGCCATTATTTTAATTTTGATTTTTTTTCAAAAATCTGTAACTTAGCATCATAGGGATTAAACAAATTATTTTAAACTTATGTGCTGATTCTGTGGCGGAAACGCAATAAATGAAGCAGTAATTGTTAATTTTTTTTGAGTAGAACAGCCGTTAAGAGAACCTTAACGGCTGTTTTGTTTTAATGCAGGTCGGCAGGAACCGCTACATTCTTTTTAAATTTCTGAAGATAAAGCAGTGGAATTGAACACAAAAGTATCAGCCCGGCGACCCAGTACGCATCGCTATAGGTGAGCAGCAAAGACTGTTTTGTCAGTGTCCCTTCGATGGCTTTGGCGGCCAAGGCCTTAGCGTCCAGATAGGAATAGCCTTTGCCCATAAAATTTTTGATGAAACCATTGAAGCGATCCGTAAATGCCGGATTGTATTCGTTGATGTTGACCAGCAGATTGCTGCGGTGAAATCCCTGGCGAACATGGATCAGCGTAGTCAAAGCCGCAATACCAAACGAACCTCCCAATTGCCTCATCATGTTGTTCAATCCTGAGCCTTGTCCGATCTCGGCGCCTTTAAGGTCCTGTATAGCTAAGGTAGTCAAAGGCACAAATAACAGTGCCATCCCTGCTCCGCGGATCATCAGTGGCATAAAGAAATCACCGGTTCCCGACTGCAGCGTAGAATTGCTCAGCATAGAACAAAAGACGAAGAACAGGAACATCCCGATCGTGGCCATAAACTGAGCGGGAATGTTTTTCTTCAGCATAATCCCCACAAAAGGCATCATCACAATGGTGCACAATCCCCCCGGAAACAAGAGCTCTCCGGTTTGCAGGGGCGAAAAGCCCAGTAAGTTCTGACAAAAGACGGGAAACACAAAGACCGAGCCGTACAGGCCAAAACCCAGGATAAAGGAGGTAAACATGCCGACTGAAAAACTCCTGTGGCGCATGATCTTAAAGTTGACAATAGGATGGTCAGTACTCATTTCCCGCCAGATAAACAGCAGCAGACCCAGTACAGATGCTACGGCAAGCGCAGTAATGTACGGAGTAGCAAACCAGTCCTCACTTTCCCCTTTTTCCAGTACAGTTTGCAGACTTCCAACAGCAATCGCCAGCAAAGCAATGCCCCACCAGTCTACCGGCTGTCCCTGTCCGTCTTTAGGTGTCTCCCTCACAAACATATATGTACAGTACGCCGCGAGAATCCCGACAGGAATATTTACATAAAATATCAAAGGCCATGAACTGATCTCCAGCAGGTAGCCGCCTATAGTCGGACCCACGGTAGGGCCTACTACAGCACCCAATCCGAATAAGGCAGTGGCAATACCCACATCTTCACGCGGCCAGGTCTCTATCAAAATGGCCTGAGCAGTAGAGATCAATCCTCCGCCGGCAAGGCCCTGTAAGATACGGAAGGCAATCAGTTCTTCGAGGTTGGTTGCGTTTCCGCACAGGAAAGAGGCGATGGTAAACAGAATGATGGAAAAAAGAAAATAGTTCTTTCTGCCAAACCTGCTGCCCAGCCATCCCGACATGGGCAGTACAATTACATTGGCTACAGCATAGCCCGTGGATAACCAGGCCACATCCTCCAGCGTGGCGCCCAGATTGCCCTGTATCTGTGGTATCGCTACGTTCACAATGGTGGTATCAATCAGCTCCAGCAGAGAAGCTGTAATGACCGTAAACGTAATGACCCACTTTTTTAAACCTTTCTCGGCCATTGTTAATCTTTTATAGAAACAGATACTTTAACACTCATACCCGGACGAAGCCTGGACATGATTTCTTTAGAAGCATTGGAGATCTTAATTTTTACAGGCACGCGCTGTACAACTTTCACAAAGTTACCGGTCGCATTGTCCGGAGGCAATAAAGAACCTTTAGCTCCGGTAATCGGCGCAAAGTTGTATACCACTCCGGAAACATCAGCATCAGGAAAAGCATCCACTTCAATCTTTACTTTCGATCCAGGTTTGATGTCTTCCAGCTGCGTTTCCTTGAAGTTTGCGGTTACATAAATGCTGCTGTCATTGACAATAGAAAACAAAGACTGTCCCGCCTGTACCAGCTGGCCTTTCTGTACATTCTTTTTAGAAACGATCCCGCTTGAAGGCGCTTTGATGTCGGTGTAGGTCAGCTGCAATTTCGCAAAATCAACATCAGCCTGATGCTGCGTTACGCCCGAATTGCTTACCGCCAGCTGCGATTGCGTAGTACCCACCTGCTTCACAGCAGCAACATACTGGTCCTTAGCAGCAGTAAAAGCAGCCTGTGCCGATTCTTTTTCTGCTTTAGCCTGATCAAAAGCCTGCTGGGTAATAGAGCCGTCCTTCACCAGGTTGGCATAACGGTCATAATCCTTTTGTGCAAGCAGCAATTTTACCCTTGCCGCTTCAATGTTCGCCCGGGCAGTACTGGTATTTGCAGCCGTGGCTGCAATCTGTGATTCAGAAACTCCCACACCTGCACTTGCTCCTTTTTGTCCGGCTTCAGCCTGTTCCAGCTTTACTTTATAGTCGCTGTCATCCAGTTTAACCAATACATCACCTTCGTTTACACGGGTGTTTTCTTCGAACTTTATTTCCTGGACATAGCCGCCCACACGCGCCACTACCGGACTGATGTCGCCGTCAATCTGCGCATCATCAGTGTCTACATGTTTGCTGTAATAAATATATTCCTTAGTGCCGAAAATGGCGCCCAGAATGAGCAGCACCCCTAATATGATCGGGATTACTTTGTTTTTCTTTTTCTTTTCAGTTGTCATTGCTGTAATTTGTTATGGTATTTATTGGGCGATTTTTCCTGTTGATTTTAATAAAGTATAGTAAGCCAGTCCGGCATCCGCTTTCGCAATTTCCAGGTTGATCTTCGCCTGGTAGAGCAAAGTTTCGGCATCAATCCTGTCAATGGCAGAAGCCACATTGTTCTTGTATTTGGAAGCCAGTAACTTGTCATTTTCTGTAGCCTGAGCGATAGAGGTTTCCAGCACTTTGATCTTGTTTGTTGCCAGCTGATAGTCCTGGTAATTCTTGTTGATCTCTTTTTTGACCTCGTCCGCGACAATGTCTTTTTGGAGCGTCACATTCTTTTGCTGAACCCTGGCCTCGGTTACTTTATTCTTATTGGTCCAGAGGCTGCCAATGTTCCAAGAAATGTTGGCGCCGACCGTAACAGGCATAATGAACTGGTCAGTTGGCGGAATAAATTTGCCGCTAGGGTTAATGTAGTACAAGTTTGCACCCACACCAACAGTTGGCCGTGTATTGGCTTTTATGGATTTGATGTTGACATCGGCCACCCTGTTTTGCAGGTCCAGCTGTCTCAGCTCCTGGCGGTTGCTGAAAGCCAGATCAAGGTAAGTACCCAGCCCGCCGGCAGGTTTTAAAGCATTGTCCGGATCAGAGATCTCAATCTCAGTGTTTTCATCCAGGCCCAGCAATACATCCAGGTTATAGTTGATCACTTTGCGGTTGTTTTCAATTTCCATTTCGGTGAGCGAGACATTAGCTTGCTGTAACTGAAACCGCAGCACATCGTTTTTAGTGACAATTCCCTGCTCAAAAAAACGCTGCGCCTGTTTCAGCTGACTGGCTATAGACTCGAGGTTTTGGGCTACTACCTTTTTGCTTTGCAGAACTTTAAATAATGAATAATAAGTATTGATCACCGCATAGCTGATCTCCTCTTTGTCCTTATCGGCGTCAAGTTTAGCCACTTCTGTAAGCAGCCGGGTCGATTCCTCCGCATACTTCAGCTTCCCGCCGCTGTAGATCAGCTCCTCTACCGCTGCAGTTCCTACAAAGGCATCAGCACGTTTTGGCAAATGAATAGGGTCGGCACCACCGATGCTTAAGGTATTGGTGGGTATTTCAGCGTGATTATATAAGAAAGAAGCGTTTGCGGTAGGTAAGGCGTTGTCTTTCACCGTTGCCAGCTTAGCCACAGCTTCATCTATTTTGTTTTGTGAGAGTTTCAGGTTTTTGCTGTTGCTGACACCCAGGGATATCGCTTCGGGCAGGTCAAGTTTTTTTACCTGCTGTGCATAAAGAATCCCTGGAAACAGCAAAGCAGATAAGATTAATTTATTGGTATTGCGTATCATTTTTGCGGAGTTAAGTATATCGTAATAAGGTCTTTCAAGTGTGCGATCAGCCTGTCGGTGATCACTTTGCGGTCTTTTTGATTATTGATGTCCAGGCCTGTTCCTGAGGTGATCTTTGCCGGAGAAATGGCTACTTTACTGATGGTGCCCATCAGGGTAAGGATGAGCATCCGTACATCGATCTGCCGGAAGCTGCCATCAGCGATTCCGTCATTGACGATGGTTTCTATGACCAGCTGGTTTTCAGCCATTGCGTTTTCTATGTTGCTGAACATTTCGGGCCGTTGCGGCAATGAAAGTTCGCGGTGCATCATTTTATGAAAAGTATGGTTGCAAAGAATACGGGTGGCATATCCTTCCACAACCTTAAGCAGCTTTTCCATACCAGTGCCGTCGCCTTGGCTGATGCTGTTCAGATGGTCTTTAAAATCTGCTATTCTTTTGCTCATGATCTCCATGAAGACCCCTTCTTTGGAGCCGAAATAGTAGTTGATCATGGCCATGTTCGCACCGGATTCTTTGGCGATCTGCCTGGTCGAGGTCCCTTCGTATCCCAGCTCAGAAAACAGTTTTTCGGCTGCCTCAATGATCCGGGTTCTCTTGTCTATTCTTTCCATGTCATAATTTGATGACGCAAAATTAATCAATCGATTGATTAATTTGTCATAAATATAACAGGCTGCTGCATTGTTGACTCTTTGTTGACAAAAGTCAAATTGCAGGCAAAAAAAAAAGGAGTTCGATTAAGAATCCCTTTTTACGGTTACGCATTCTAGCGCCCCTACGTCATTGCGAGGCACGAAGCAATCTAATGTGGAGATTGCTTCGTGCCTCGCAATGACGACAGCGTCTTTTAGACAAATCTCAGGTCAGCTTTTCTGCTGGTCCAGCCATTTCTTTTCGATCACATAGGAAACAATCAGGCCCATTCCGCCGAAAATAAAGATCGATCCAAAATAAAGGGCGACCGCATCCTCGTCATCAAACCGGCCGTTAGTGACCGCTATAAAAGCCGCAACGACCCCCAATCCAAGCCCGGCCATCAGCAATCCAAATTTTAAGCTCAGGAAAGGCTTTGGCGAACTCTGGCCTATTCCCGGATCAATGCCCCGCTCTATCATGGCCATTTTTTCTTTGTTGGACATGTACCTGATGCCAAAGATCAATGCTGTGGCACAAATAAAAAGACAAATAAATACTATTTCCGCTCCCATATTTTTTAATTTTTTAACTAATAAATGTTTTTTATAATTGGTGTTCTGAAGCTATGACTACATCAAAAATCATCAGGTTACACACATTTAAAAAAATGTTTAAGGCTGTTATTTATCTTTATCCAAATATTAAAGACATTGAATGCACTTATTGATAAAATAGACAGTATTTATCCATTGCCAAAAGATAGCCTGAGGCTTTTAACTGAGGGAATGTGCAAGGTTGAACTGCCAAAAAACAAAATACTGTTTGAAGCGGGACAGACAGGGCGGACGGTTTATTTTATTGAGCGGGGGATCGCCAGAGCTTATTTGGACGGAAAAGACAACCAGATTACCTTCTGGTTTGGTCTTGAAGGTGATTTTGTATTTTCTTACAACAGCTACATCAATGGATTGCCCGGATACGAGTCTATTGAGCTTCTGGAAAACAGCGTGCTTTATGAAATTAAGGATGACAAGCTGCAGCAGCTTTTTAAAGAAAACATAGACCTGGCAAACTGGGGCCGGAAGCTGGCAGAGCGTGAACTCATGAAACTTGAGGAAAGGCATATTGCGAGGCTTTTTAAATCGGCATCTGAATGTTACCGGGAGTTGCTGAGCAGTTCCCCGGCTTTAATTCAAAGGATCCAGCTGGGTTATATCGCCTCTTATCTTGGGGTCACGCAGGTTACACTGAGCAGGATCAGGGCAGAAATGAAATAGCCACTCATTTTTTAACATTTGTAAAAAGCTTCCTGCTGAATTCAGCCTAATTTTGTAAAAAAAAGAAATTATGAGCTGGATCATCTTAATAATAGCCGGATTATTTGAAGTAGGATTTACCACCTGTCTGAAACTGTCCAATAATTTTACAAACCTCAAATGGTCAATTGCTTTTGCATTTTGCATCAGTCTGAGCTTTTATTTTCTAAACAAAGCGGCCCAGACCTTACCTATGGGTACAGCCTATGCCGTCTGGACGGGCATTGGTGCAGTAGGAACAGTCCTCGTCGGCATCATCTACTTTCAGGAGCCCGCCAACTTCTGGCGGATATTTTTTATTGTCACGCTCATCGGATCTATCCTTGGCTTAAAATTTTTTGCCGGCAGCCATTAATTTTCATCGAAAAAGCTGTAACCTGTGCATGCAAAACCACGTCATAGCAGGTATATGCAGCTTCAGCAAACCGATGAACAATTGATCGCGGCAGTTCTGGCGGGCAATACCAAAGTTTATTCAGAGTTGGTGTTGCGCCATCAGCGCTTTGTGTTCACTATGGCTTTGCGTTTTGCAAAAAGCAGGGAAGATGCTGAGGAAATTGCCCAGGATTGCTTCGTAAAAGCTTATAAAGCCCTGGGAACATTTAATCAGACCTCAAAGTTTTCAACCTGGCTGTATACCATTACCTATACCACTGCCATGTCCCATTTGCGTAAAAAACAACTGGACACGCAATCTATAAATGATGAAGAGAACGAGATACAACTGGAAAGTCAGATCTCGGATTTTAACGCCGATCTGGCAGAACGGAAATCCACCAGTTACTGGCTGAACACTGCTATAGATCAGCTTGTGCAGGATGATGCGATCATCATAACGATGTTTTATAAAGGCGAACAGACACTTGAGGAAATTGGTTTGGCCCTGAGTATGAATTCCAATAATGTAAAGGTAAGACTGCACAGGGCCAGGGCCAGGCTGAAAGAGAAATTACAATTTTTGTTGAAAGACGAAGTAAAGGAATTGATATGAAAATGACAGATGATGAAATGGACGCATTGTTGAAAAGCATGGAGCTTGAGGAGCCATCTATGTCTTTTAGCCGTAATGTGATGGAGCAGGTTGCACTGGAGACCGCACCTGTAGCCTTAAAGACTAAGGTAAACAAGCAGGTCATTTACAGTATTGCCGCTTTTTTCGCAGCCTGTATGCTCGGAATCTTTGTGTATGCCCTGACCAACAGCAGCTTTGATTACAGCTGGTCAAAAATAGAGCTTGATCTGGGAAAGGTCACGGATAAAATCACCTCCTCGCAGTTTCTGAAACTGTTTTTAATGCTGGATGCAGTGATCGCACTGATCTGGCTGGACAGCGTTTTGCGAAGAAGACTGGCTTAAGGCCTATTTAATCGTTATCGGCAGTTCAACTGTCGAATGGTCCCAGCCGATCACCATATTTGCCCCTGTAGCCTGAGTGGTAAAGGTAATTGACAAGACCTCCAGGGTCTTCTCCAAAGATTTTACATTCACATCCGTCCTCACCACATCTTTGGTCTGATCATAGGTAAATGCGCCCCATTTATCCACCTGTTTATTGATGATGATGGTCCATTTGTCTTTATTCGGAATGGCAAATAAGCTGTAAGTTCCCGCTTTTATTTTTTTTCCGCCAACGGTCGCTGGTTTGTAGAATCGGATTTCTGTAGATTCATTTGCCCCTACGCGCCATACCTTTCCAAACTGTTCCAGCACGCCAAAAATTTCGCGACCTTTTTTTGAAGGCCGGGAATACAAAACCCTGATCAGCGGTGTAGAACCGTCTTTTGCCTTGACGACGTTTAAAGGATAATACACAATATCTGCCGGACTGGTATCCAGACCCGGAAATTTTACGTCCTGTGAACGGGCACTAATGGCCAAAATAGCGAAGAGTGAGATCAATACGAGTTTCTTCATGCGGATAGGTGTTTTCTGTTAAAAACAGGAAGGAATGTTAGTGTACACGGCCTTTAACGATACCGTTTAAGAAAACTGCACCAAAGATAAAGCCCAATAGACCACCAAAAAGGGCCCAAAAGAAGTTGGTGGTGATCGCCAGAGTAGTTACAATACCACAAACCAGCCCTAATACATAATAAACCCAGTCAAAACTGTTGTTGTTTCCTTGTTCAGTCATTATAAAATATTCTTATCCGGCAAAGATATTGATTTATTTTTTCCGAGTATAATTTATCTGGAATTGACAGGATACAGTTCGGGTATGTTTTATGCTTCAAGCATATTTCCGCAATGTTTCTGCGGACCTTCTGCGGTTAAAGGTACCCGTTAAGCGCAGAAATCCCGCGGCAGGTACGCAGGAAGTATGCAGCAAGCGCAGACGAAACCAAACGGGCTGAGTTAAATCCGAACAGTAATGACCCTTCCGGTCACCAGGTTAAACTCGAAAATCTTGTACAAGGGGTCTGCCTTGATGTTTATGGACTCAACCAGGCCCGTTTTACTAAATGTATCCGTTACCAGATCCCCGATCTTTACTTCATTTAATATTTCTGCAGGGGTGTCCTGGTTTAATCTGATCATGGCATAAAGATAAGAAAGGATTAGCTGCTCTGCAGAAAAAACATATTCTTTGCTGCGCTGTTAGCTAAATGATATGAGAAAAAGTTTTGGAATACTGATGTACAAGATCAGGTCCGGCCAGCCTGAGTTTTTGCTGGTACACCCGGGCGGGCCATTTTTTAAGAACAAAGACATTGGCGCCTGGTCCATTCCCAAAGGCGAGGCTGATACAGAAGAAGACCCGTTGCTAACTGCCATACGGGAATTTGAAGAAGAAACGGGGTTTCGTCCTGAAGGCAATTTTGCCGAATTAGAACCGGTCCTGCAAAAAGGAGGTAAGCAGGTTCATTGCTGGGCTGTGACGGGAGATTTTGATGTTCAGACCCTGATCAGTAATACTTTTCCGCTGGAATGGCCGCCCAGATCCGGGAAAATGATCGATGTCCCTGAAGTAGACAGGGCCGGATGGTTTGGAATTGAAGAAGCCAGAATGAAGATCAATGAACGGCAGGTAAGCTTGCTGGAGCAAGTTTATTCCTTACTTTTCAGTCAAAAATAAAACTATCTTTTATTCAGCACCGAACCGAGGCAATTGCAGATCCTGTCCGAAATGATGCCCCCGGGATCAAGCGCGGGATTATAAATGGTCACACTCATACCGGCCATTTTGCCTGTTTCCATCAGGGTATTCAGTACCCGGGCAATCTCCGAGAATGTCAATCCTCCCGGAAGGCGGTAGTCTACAGCAAAATTTTCCTCATCGGATATGACATCAGTATCGAAGTGTATCCAGTATTCCTCAAGTTCGGTTTCAGAGATGGTACGCATTACACCTTTCAAGACGGTTTCGATTCCATGTGCCCGTATTGACGCTAAGCTGAAACAATGCACGCCCGTTTTGCGGATGTCCCGAGAACCAAAATCAATAGTTTCCTGCTCGTCACGCTGGCCAATATGGATGACATGCTGATCTTCAACATAAGGTTTTAGCCCATCTATATCAGTCAGCAAGCCCGGGCCCCTTCCGGTAACGATGGCCAGATCCATATCTGCAATTTCCCCGGTTTGTGACTGATGGGGGGCATAAAAATCGGCATGTGCGTCCAGGTAGATCAGACCATAACTGCCTTTCTTTTTTAAAGCAGGCATGATACCCAGCAAGATGCTGCAGTCTCCGCCGAGAACCAGGGGAAAATGTCCGGGACCAATATGTGGCGTCAGCACCCGGATCAGCTCCAGGGAAAATTTTCTGGCGGTCAGAGGGTTCAGGCATCCGGTAGCCATGTCCCTTTCAGCCTCATAATTTTCATTAAAAGTCTGAACGCTGATGACGGGATCATTGTACGACAACATACGCGCAAGGCCGGAAGCCAGCAAACGATCTGCAAGATGTTCTACGCCGGTGGGCCTCAGACCAAGTATCGATGGTGCAGACAGAATGGTTAATTGACGTTTCATCTCAGGTTTTTATTGCGCATTTCCTGTGCCATTTCCCGGCTGCATTCAAGGACGGTTCCTGATCACGCCTGATAATATGACTTTAGCTATTCATTGAGTTAAAACAATTTGTATTATTTTACGCTTATTAGGAAAATTTAAAAATTAAAAATGGGAAAACCAGAAGTAAAGATCAGCTCCGATCTGCAAAGATTCATTGAAAAATTTGAACCTAACAAATTTAAACTCATGCCTAAAGGAATTGAGATCAGGGGCATCGGCGATCTGCATAGAAATATCAGTCAGGCTAAAGATCTCATAGAAAGAATGAAGCTTAAACTTATTGTATCACACAACGCCGAAATGGTCAGTTATGGTGGATTTGAAGTGAATGATCTGTAAGTTTAAAGTACTGACAGCGCAGCTTATTTATGAAAACTGAAAAAGAAAAAATGATAACCGGCGAGCCTTATGTCGCAACAGACTCTTTATTAACTCAGGAAAGATTGGATTGCAAAAAGCTTTTACATGAACTGAACATTAAAGAATACGTCATGTCAGAAAACGGGAAGGCGATCCTCAGCAAATTAATTCCCAATGCTCCCCCGAGCCTGTATATAGAGCCCCCTTTCTTTTGTGATTACGGCTACAATATTTTTTGCGGGGAAAACGTATACTTCAATGTCAATTGTGTGGTGCTTGACGGGATGCCTGTTAAAATAGGCAGTAACGTATTTTGCGGGCCCGGGGTTCAGATCTATACGGCCAGTCACCCGCTTGATGCAGAACTCCGGAAAAGTGTAGAATTTTCTAAACCGGTTGTGATCGGTGATGATTGCTGGATTGGCGGCGGGGCGATCATTTGTCCTGGCGTTACTATTGGCAGCCGTTGTGTGATTGGCGCG
>NZ_DATHGC010000331.1:0-9196 GCF_035317785.1 Pedobacter sp.
CTTCTCCGGTCTCAATTGTCGTCACGGTGGTCGTCGGCGTTTTTTGGAATGTCCACCTTATTCCCGCCAACACTTTAAACCGATCAGTCAAGGCAACCAAATCCTGTACAAATCCACCCATTCTAAAAATAGGTGCTTCAGTGCTGGTTAATAAGGTTGTCGACGGCATGTTAAAGTTTGTAGGCTTTAGAAAAGAGGCTGGATCCAGCAAGTTGACAGAATCATAAAATCTTGCGTTGCTTGGGCCCAAAGTATTGGGATTTGTAAACTGTCCGGTCGTTGTCATTGACTGGTCAGCGTCAGCACCAACCAATACAGTATGTTGCACTGAGGCCGTATTGAATGTACCCGTTAAATTAATCTGTTCATTATAGGTAAACTCTTTGATATTGGAACGAGTTAATGCACGGTTCCAAACACCGGCGGCATCAGCAAACGGGCGTTCTGTTGAAAAATAATTTCTTCGGTAAGACTGAAGTGAAGCAATGGCATTCAACTTCCAGTTATCACTAAATCTATGGCTTAAATTTGCTTGGGCAGTTACCGTGTTTGTATTGTTAAATGCCCAATCAGTATTCAGGAACATCTTTCTTCCCAGAGGAGATGCTACATTTCCAACTGTACCAATTCCAAAATCGGGAGTGAAATCACTTTTTAAATAATCAGCTTGCAGTAAAAGGTCTGTTTTTTCTCCAATTTTATAAAGAAGAGAGGGATTTACATAGATTCTTTTGGAATCCACATTATTTCGGTAGCTGCCCGCATTCTCATAAGAGCCAATTAACCTAAACGCCAAATCCTTTGCAACAGGACCATAAACATCTACTATAGGTTTGTATAAATCATAGCTGCCAGATCGCAATGTAACTTCACCACCATATTCAAATTTCGGTTTTTTAGTTACCATGTTTACTACAGCACCTCCCGAAACACCTCCGTAAAGCAGGGCAGAGCTTCCCTTAAGTACCTCAACGGATTCCAGTGTACTTGCTTCAGGTATTCCACCAATTGTAGTTCTTGCACCATTTTTAAAAACATTATTGGCACCCAGACTATATCCTCTTGCGAAGAAATTCTCTCCGACGGAGCCCCTGTTGGCACCAAGCGCTACGCCATTTACATTTTTCATTACATCACCAAGGCGATTAACCTGTTGGTCTGCAATAACCTGACTTCCGATTACTTGTACGGATTGAGGAAGGTCTCTTGGCGCAATAGCTATCTTGCCGACATTTGCAGGTTTTTCATTAGGTGTTTTATAACCACTAATTGTTACCTCACTAAGCTGGGCAGCATTCTCAGTCAATACAAACTCAGCTGAAGAAGTCTTACCTTCTGTTACAGAAACTCGCTGAGTTTGCACCTGCAACCCTACGTAAGAAGTTTTAAGTGTATAATCGCCATTTTTCAAGTTGTTAAATGTGAATGATCCGTCTTCGTTAGATGAAGTCTTGCGACCATTCTCTACAATTTGTATACTTACATATGCAGCAGGTTTATCATCATTGGTCTTTACTTTCCCGGTAATTGTTCCCCTGGCTGGCAATACGGCAAGCTGAGCAGACGACACTTGAAAACTTAATAAAAATGTGATAAGAGCGAGTAGTTTGTAAATATGTTTCATTTGCTTTATTTAGATTAATTCTAACCGACGGCAAATGTAATATACGTCTGTGATTTCAGCAAATTTATTTAGAATTAAAATAAATAGACTCTCTGATCACATTTTAAAGACTGCAAATGTCTGTTCTTAAGGAGGGCAAAAACCCTTTCCTAAGAACAGACAATTCTAAAATCTGTAAAAATTATTTATTCAATCTGATTTCTGACAATACCGGAAAATGGTCTGACGGAAACTTTCCATGATAACTGTCCGAAAGTATCCCCCATCTTTCAACAGTTAAACTTTCAGTAATAAAAATATGGTCAATGACACCGCTTTTTTGCAGTTCACGCCCAAACCCGTTGGCCGAAGGATTATAATCATATGGATGTGAAGCCAGGCGGTAAGTATCTTTCAACAAATCTGAATTGGCCACACGCTGATACCAGCTGCTGGTATGGTCTCCGTTGAAATCTCCGGTTAAAATTACCGGCCCCTTCCCTGCGATGTTTTTTATACGTTCTAAAATGAGCTTGCTGCTTTCTTCACGAGCAATTTTTCCCTGATGGTCATAATGTACATTGAAGAAGTAAAACTTCTTTTTGGACTTTATATCCTGCAGATAAACCCATGAACAAATACGGTTTAACCTGGCATCCCAACCTTTAGAAGGTTTTTCAGGAGTCTGGGACAACCAAAAATCACCTTTGTTCAGCAGGGTAAACTTTTCCCTTTTAAAAAATATTACAGAGTGCTCTCCGGCATCTTTACCATCGTTTCTTCCAAGCCCGTAATGCTGGTATTCCGGCAATTGCTTATCTAAATCATTAATTTGGTTGCCCAGCCCCTCTTGTGTCCCTAAAACATCAAACTGATGAAAACGGATCAGGGAGGCAACGACCGGGAGACGGTTCAGCCACAAATTACCTGAGTCTTTCGGATTGTCAAACCTCAGGTTAAAGGTACCAACGATTAAATTTTGTGCGTTAGCGGACCCTAACACGCATAACAGAATTATTGCTAATAAATATTTAAAATTTCTCATACCAAAATGTTTACCATCCATAATTCTGAACCAGATTCGGATCTTTATCGATCTCAGTTTGCGGGATTGGCATCAGATAATGCTTGTCATTGAACACCCTGGTCTGTACCACCACCCGTTTATAAAAAACAGCAACACCCGCAGCTTCACTGGTTACATTTAAACCAGTTGCCGCCAATTCGTCTGCAGACGGGCGTGCATTCAAACCATGTACCTCACCATTGTCCACTGTTTTTGCGATCAGCCATCTCCTCACGTCCCAGAATCTATGGCTTTCAAAAGCAAGTTCAATTCTTCGCTCATTCTGGATGCGTTTGCGCATGCCATCCTGTGTGTTATCGGCTGCTAAAATTGGAAGGGCCGGCATGGAAACCCTGTTACGTATCCTGTTGATGTATTCGTAGACATCGGCATCAGGCGTACCCTGGTATTCGTTCATAGCTTCTGCGTAATTCAGGTAGACCTCTCCAAGGCGGAAGATCGGGAAATTCCGCTTTCCCGTCCCGGTTTTGGCATTCTCATCAAATTCCGGCGTTACGAATTTCCGCACATTATATCCTAAAGGATTCGTTCCGGATTTACCCGTTGCCCAACCGTCGGTCTGTCCGTTTCCGGCCCCAAACCAGGCAAGTCTTACACCTCTTTTGGTCGCATCAAAACGCCATACCGAATATTGAAAAAAGATACTCGCATAAAACCGAGGATCCCTGTCTTTATACATATTGGTCAGGTTATTTACATTCTGAAACTTCAGGCCGTCCCATAACTGTCCGTTCCAGGTACCCTTGTCTGCGTAACCAGAACCATCAGCTGCGATTGGATAACCGTTTTTCATCTCATAAGCATCTATAAGCTCCTGCAATGGCGTATACTTACCGCTTCCCTTAAATGGTGCACCATTAGGGTTAAGCGAGTGGTCTATGGTCGTTGCGTTTGGGAGTATTCTTGCCAGAATTGTTTCCGAATAATCACGTGTATAAAACTGTGCAGCATAATTCTGAACCGGATTCAAAGGGAAAGGATTATACAGATTATAGATACCCAGATCGATGACAGCTTTTGCCGCATCCGCAGCTTTCTTCCATTTTTCCTTATCATAAGCCGAATTGAACAACTGTTTACCATCAGTATTTTTGATATTGGCATACAAGGGATTTCCATTAAATAACGGGCTTGCCGCATACAAAAGCGTTCTGGATTTTAATGCGAGCGCAGCCCCCTTAGTGATTCTTCCAATCTGCGCATCTTCGTGTGTCAAGGGCAGTGCCGCCGCTACAGCATCGCATTCAGATGTAATGAAGTTTACCACTTCATCCACAGAGTTACGGAAAACCTGTGTTTCACCCAGATCATTCGGATCCACATTAATCGCCTTGGTCAGCAAAGGAACTGCTCCATATCTTTTAAACAGTTCAAAATAAAATTGTGCCCGGATAAATCTTGCCTCAGCCTTATATCTCGGTACCCAGATGGCATAATAGGCTTCCCGGTTAAGTGGAATAGGTACACTTTCTATACGTTCAATAAAAATATTCGCCCTTCTGATGTCCTGGTACTTTCCTGCCCAGTTTCCAAGCGGATTGTCTGTATTGCTCCAGCTGCCCAGGTTATATTTATATGCATCTGCACCGCCTGCATTATCAAACCAATGGTGATAGGACTCGTCTGTATAGGTTGTCATATCAGAGGTGAGCTCATTGGGCAGTCCATTGTACAGACGTGCGAGGGCTTGCTCTGAAAGGTTAATGTTTTTAAAAACATCCTCCTCAGTGGTATATTCTGACGGCACCACATCCAGGTATTTTTTGCAGGAAGTGCCAATGGTCAATAGGCCTGCTAAAAGTAGTATATATGATTTTTTCATGACGCTGATTTTTACAAGGAAATATTTAAACCAAAATTGAATACCCGTTGCTGAGGATAATCACCAAAGCCGTCCGGCATCTCAGGATCAAATATTTTTAATTTATCCCAGGTGTACAGATTTACCCCGTTTACGAAGGCCCGGACATTGGTAAGCCTTAATTTTCTTGTTAATGAAACAGGAAGTGTATAGCCTATCTCTAAATTTTTTAACCTTAAATAGTCAGAAGATTTCAACCAGAAGGTAGAATTTCTGTTGTTGTTGACGTTATTGGATGAGGTAAGTCTCGGCCATGCCGCATTTACATCAGGATTTTCAGGAGACCAGCGGTTATCCATATAATCGACCAGAACAGAGCTATTGGTAGAAAATGCCCATGCTGAAGTACCATTGAGCCATTTTTTCCCGCCAAACGCTCCCTGGAACAGGACATTCAGATCAAACTGCCTGAAGGTATAGGACGCCGTTATGCCCGCAATGCTCTTTGCCGTAGTCGGCTTACCCAGATATCCCTCGTCCTGGGTATTGATCAATCCATCACCATTACGGTCAAAGTATTTAATGTCGCCGGGCTGCACCGCACCAAACTGTTGTACAGGACTGGAAGCGATATCTTCCTTATCTCTAAATAAACCCTGAGCAATCAGGCCCCATGCCTCATAGATCTGGGTACCCCTCAGTCCACGATAAGCAAGCGCATATTCTGGCTCAGCAGCATATTCTATGCGGTTTGTGGCATAGGAATATGAACCTCTCAGCATGACGTTATGATCGTTAAATTTCTTGCGCCACGTCAATTCAGCCTCAAAGCCCTTGTTGTTCACAATGCCGGCATTGATGGCTGGCAGATTTTGCACTCCGATGACATCAGGTATAATCTTTGCGGTGGTCAGAATCTGACTGCGCCGCTCATTAAAGACATCACCTGTAAAAGCAATACTGCCATTGAACAGTTCCAGGTCCACACCGATATTTGCTTTCCTCGCCCTTTCCCAGGTCAGGAACTCATTTCCGGTAGCGCTTTCCTGTGCGCTGGAATAACTATTCCCATCTGCCGCCAGCCCAAATCTGTATCCGCTGCCGCCAGCGGTCTGCCAGGTACTGAGGTAAGCAAAACGGCCAACACTATTGTCAACACCGACAGTACCAAACGATCCTCTAACTTTCAACAAATTCAAAATTTTTGAATTTTTCATAAAAGCTTCATTGGAAAGTATCCACGCCGCAGAAACCGCCGGAAAGAATCCCATACGATTGCCTTCTTTAAAATTTTCAGAACCATTGTATCCGGCATCAAACTCCAGTACATATTTGCGGTCGTAAGAATAATTGATACGCCCGATCACACCAAGCTGTTTGTAGGGAAGAGAAGCAACAGCACCATCTGCCAATGCAGTGGCAGTAAAACTCTGGGATTGGTTATAACGGATCATACCTGTAAAAGCATGCCTTTCGGCAAATACCCGATCATAGTTTAAGTAAGCCTCATATGTTGACTTTCTACTACCATTTGCATCCATATCAAAACCCAGTAAGCCATCTCCAGTACTTATTTCCTCGTAAGTTCCATTGGTCAAATCCGTCTCATCCTCCGGTACCACATACTTGTAAGTAGAGTAATTACGCTTGCGGTTGATGTTCCTGTTGTTCTGGGCATCAAATGCAAAACGGGTCCTAAAACTCAATCCTGGAGTAACAAAAGGCATCTTTAAACTGAAGCCTGCAATGGCACTGAGATTATTCTCAAAAAAACGTTTATATCCATACTGACTAAGACGACCATATGGACTTGCCGGTGCGTTCTTTTGGCCGGCTACCGATCCATCAGGATTACTAAGCGGATACAAGTAAGGCGGTGTATTTCTAAGTTCTGCCCAAAACGTACTCGAAGTTTCTGTTGGATAGTTACGTTCTCTTACGACATCACTGAGGTTTAGTTCCATACTCAATAACGGGGTAATATCGATATCAATATTGCTCCTGAAGTTGTACTTGTTCAAGGATGCATTGATGTTGTAGTCATTTAAATTGTCATACTTATAGAGACCATCCTGGCCCAAATAAGACATCGATACAAAATACCTTGCAGTAGATGAACCTCCGTTTACATTTAAGTTGGTCTGCTTCATCATAGAACGAGACTTTAACAACTCTTTGTCCCAGTCTACATTAGGATACAGATACTGATAAGTTGGATTACTGCGGTCACGGAATTTATTGAGATACTCATCTGTATACAGATTTGCATTCAGCCCATCATTGTTCAGCGCTTCCCTAAACAAACTCAAAGCATCAAAAGAATCCAAATACTCGGGTAAACGCACGGGCTCCTGCATAGCGACCTGGGAAGTAAGGGAAATCACCGGTTTACCGGTTTTACCCCGCTTTGTCGTCACCAGAACCACTCCGTTCGCACCCTTCATTCCATATACAGCAGTTGCTGCCGCATCTTTCAAAATACTTACGTTCTCCACCTCGTTGGCGTCAATGCGGTCAATTGCATTTTCGATCCCATCCACAAGGATTAAAGGATTTTTTCCCTGATAAGTTCCGAAACCGCGGATAAATAACGTGGAGCCATCGGCACCCGGTTCACCGCTTTCCTGTATGGTCACCAGGCCGGGCAAACGACCAGCAAGACTATTGGTCAGACTAGCAGTCGGAGTTCTCAGCAGATCGGTTGTAGAGACAGAATTGACAGCGCCGGTGACATTAGTTTTCTTTTGGGTACCATAACCCACAATGACCACATTCTCCAGCAAATTCTTGTCTTCCCTTAACCTGACGGCGATGTAAGTCTGGCCTTTAACCACATATTCACTTTGAATAAAACCTACAAAATTAAATATCAGAATTGCATTCTCCGGCACCCTGATCAAGTAATTACCGTTCATGTCCGTTATAGCCCCATAGCCTTTTTTTCCCTTTACGGTTACATTTACACCAGGCAATCCAACTCCGGACGAATCTGTAACAATTCCTCTGATTTCGATGTCTTCAAAACTTCGTAACGAGGGTTTTTGCTCCGGCTTTAAAATGACAACATTGTCTATCACCGAAAAAGAAATGTCATTATCCAGCAGCAGGCTTTCCAGGATTTTGCCAAGTTTTTCCCGCCTGAAAATTTTAGTAATCCTTACCGCCTTATAAAGGTCAAGATTCTGATAGGCAAATTTTACTTTAATTTGTTCGGATATTTTTTCCAGTGCCTCAGGAAGCGGCGTACGCTTAAATTCAATATTTACCGGATAGCCCAGTATCTTCTGTCCGTAAGAAGGCCTGGCAATTGCCAGAGAACAGAAAGCAATCAATATGCATAATGTAATCGTGCTATATTTCATTACTGTGTAACAATAGTTGTTTACTCTACCATTAAATAGAGGTATTTTCATAATTTTATAAATTAAATGTGATCGATTAGAACAGCAGCCCCTTGATTCTCAGGTCTGGTAGACTGCGTTCTTTTAAAAAGTTTACATTTCATAATCCTGGCCGAACTTTTCGGCCAGGATTTTTTTCTTCATTAGCTCATTTCTTTTGGTTTTTTGTTATCAATTAAAGTTCTTTAATCACGATATTTCTGTACCAAACCTCATCACCATGGTCCTGCAAAGAGATTTTACCTGACCTGTAGGTTCCAAAGCTTTCCAATTTGGCAAATTTGCTTCCTGCGATCAGCTTTTGCCAGTTATCGTCCCAAAGCGTGGTGCTCACGATCTTAGTCCCATTTAAGATCAGGGTCAGTTTACCATCTTTACTAATGATCTCTGCCATATTCCACTCTCCAACAGGCTTAACCGGCTCAGATACGCTCTTAATCAGATCGTACAAATCTCCGGCCCTGTGTTTTGGTTTCTTTCCGTCCGGGTGTCCGTCATTGTCAAGAACCTGCATCTCCAAACCGGTTGAATAAGACCTTTTAAATTTGGCAGGATCTTCATGGATGAAAAAAACAACACCACTATTGGATTTAGGCGCCACTTTCCATTCAAGCTTTAAATGGAAATTGCTGTACTCTTTGTCAGTAACCAGATCACCGCCTCCGCTTTTTCCTTTGCTTGCGGGATCCATATGTAAAGTACCGTCCTGAACCTGCCAGGCACTGCCAACTGTGGTCTTGCCGTAAGTATGCCAGCCATTGGTCGTTTTGCTATCGAACAAAGGCTTAAACCCTTTTTGTGCGTTCGATATTTGTATTGCACTCAATAAGACGAATGCAGAAATAATGTATTTTTTCATGTGTGTGTATTTTATAATGTCAGGTTGGCCCATCCCTCACGATAATCGCGTTTTACAAACTGATTAATCTGATCAAGATTCGTTATTTTCATGTTTTCATTGTCCCATAGCAATTTGATATACCTACCGGGATATTTAATTTTTCCATTTACGTCTGTCTGCAGATCAAAGCCCCTGATGGCCAGGTTGGCCATCAGCAATGCCTCGGTCAGAGGTCCTGCAATCTCAAATGGTGAGCTGACCTCCTGTTTGCCGTGGCCGGCGATAGCGGCCTCAACCCATTGCGCATAATGACCGTTTGCACCATCAGTTACCCTTGCGTATTTAGGAGCAACCTTAATGTTTTCATTCCTGCTCAATGGAAGCAGACGCGCTTTATCACCATAGGTATCGGCCATCATTTTTCCTTTGGTACCAATAAACAATGTTCCGTTGCCGCCATCAC
>NZ_DATHGC010000332.1:0-36650 GCF_035317785.1 Pedobacter sp.
CTACGACCTGATTGGACTTACTGTTCCTATGCAGCGTTCTCTCTTTAAAACAGGTTATAGTTTCAGCAAGCTGCCAGTTTTGGAGCAGCTGAGTATCTGGGACAGCATCTGGAAGAGGGCCACAGATTATGAAATCCTGAGCCAGTGTATTTATTTTATTGAAGGAAACTGGAAGAAAGCGGACGCTGAAAAGGTATGGGAGGTAGTCAAAACATGGGTAGATAAAATTGACAACTGGGCGCATTCTGATGGACTGTCTGTATTTTATGCACATTTAATGGAGCTGATCCCTGAGGTGATTTATAAACAATATCTCGAGTGGAATAAATCTGATAACCCATGGAAGCGGAGGCAGTCTCTGGTCGGGATGCTGCTTTACAGTAAAAGGCGCAAAACACTTTTGCCTGCATCTAAACTGCTGGTCATGGTTGAACCTCTGCTAAAAGATCCGGATTATTTCGTTCAAAAGGGGCTAGGCTGGGCACTCAGGGAAATTGGTAATGTGTATCCTGAAGAAGCAATGGCTTTTTTGACGACACATATTCATGCCATTACACCTACGGCATTTGCAACAGCTACTGAGAAAATTTCCGCTTCCGTAAAACAAATGCTAAAATTTCAAAGAAAAAGGGGACATACTTCGTAAATTTCCTGATATAGAGATTTAACTTAATCATAATATCAGATCATAGACTGGATTCGTACATATGTTGATATTTGTTCTTTAAAAAAAGGCAGATGTCAAACAGAAGATCGTTTATAAAAGGGAGTGTGGCAGGTGTGGTTTTGGCTGGACTTGCTCCATCGGTTTCCGTTATGGCTGTTACGGGTCATGACAATGGGGCAACCTCAGGAAGGAAACCGAAATTACGTTTTGCCATTGCCTCAGACGGGCATTATGGTCAGCCCGGCACGGATTATAAAAAAGATCATGAAAACATAGTACGCTGGCTCAATGAAGCACATGCGAAAAGCCCGCTTAATTTCGTCATCATAAACGGAGATCTGGTCCATGACCGACCTGATTTGCTGGCAGTGGTTAAGAAAGAACACTACGATCATTTAAGAGTTCCTTTTTATGCCATACCCGGCAACCATGATCATGCTGATGCTGCGATCTGGAAATCTGTGTTTGGCTATGAGGACAATTTTTCTTTTGAAAAGAACGATATCGGGTTTGTTCTCGCCAATACTTCGGACACCGCCGGCAAATACCTTTGTCCAAATAATGACTTTTTAAAACAGGAATTGGATAAGTTTAAGGAGTTAAAGGCTGTTTTTGTAGTCCTGCACATTCCCCCTCATTTTTGGGTTCCGGAAAGTCCGTTCGTTGAGTGCCCGGATACCATTAAGCTGCTGCACAGCTATCCGAATGTTAAAGCGGTTTTTCATGGGCATGACCACAGCCTTGATGCCGTATTCTATACTAATAAGCTGCCCCATTTTTTTGACGCTCATATAGGAGGTAACTGGGGAACTTCTTATCGTGGTTACCGGATTGTTGAAGTTGATGATGAAAATAAGATCAGTACTTATCAGGTAAACGCCAGTGCCCATCCATTGCTAAATGAAACTAAGTTTTAAGACCAATCAGTTTAACATGAAAAAAATTCTTTTTATTGCGCTGTTTATCCTGGCAGGCCTTAAGGGCATCGCCCAAAATTCTATTCAGCCTTTTTTATTCACTTTAAATACCCTTACCGGTGACAAATCCTACTGGAATCTTCATTATTCGGGGACTTACGGTGAACGGACGACCGGTCAGTTTGGTTATGATGGCCTCGGGCAGCAGTTTGGCGTTAAAGGTTATTTAGGCAACCGTTTTACCTTATATGCTACTGCAGCAATTGGATTTGAACACGGTGGTGGTGTTACTTCTGCGCAGCAGGCGGAGGTGATCCGTGATCTGGTCGGCGGTAAAGTACCTGAAGGATTTAGAATGGGTGCCGGACTTGGCCTGAGCCGCGACTGGTCTAATGTCAAGTCTGCAATTAGCAGGATCACTTTGTCTTTTGATCAAACAAAATGGCTGGCTACAGGAAACCTGCGCTTTGAAAAAGCTTTCGATAGTAGCCGCGATAAACTTGATTTTATCAGCAGCCTGGGGTTTCAGCACCGTATTTCCAGTGGGTTATTCCTTGGTTTTGAGGTAGTTGGTCAGGATTTGGAAGGTTTTTGGGAAAAGGATGAAGCCGAAGGCGGGGCTAAACTTATGGTTGGCCCTTCAGTAAACCTCTCGCCTTCAACTTCTAAACTGTCTTTTGCAATTTCCGGCGGCCCGGTGTTTTACGCGACCAGAAGCAATGCGATTCCATCAGAAGCGATCCGTGAAATAGGTACCCTGGCTTCCGGGAATGGCTACTCCATCCGGGCACTGATTAATTTTAATTTGCATAAATAACTATTTTCCAGATAGCATAAAATGAAAAAATCATCTCTTATATTGTTCCTGCTTGCTGCTTTCTTCAGCTCAGTTTCTGCGCAGTGGCCCGGCAAACAGGAAAAAAGCAGCCAGATCTTATTGCCCAATGGCTGGAAGCTAAGTCCTGCAGGTCATTCTGTTCAACTGGGTGATCTTCCTTTAAATATGCAGCTGAGTTCATCAGGAAGATTTCTTGCAGTTACCAATAATGGACAGAGCACTCAATCCGTACAGCTGATCGATCCGAAGACTGAAAGGATCCTGGATGAAAGGGTGCTGAGCAAATCCTGGTATGGTCTCGCCTTCAGCGGGGACGAGAAGCACTTGTATGTCTCTGGTGGCAATGACAACTGGATACTGGATTTCCGGCTAAAAGACAACAAGCTGGGTGTAAGTGATACGATAAAACTAGGTCCGGTCTGGCCAAAAGGAAAGATCAGCCCGGCAGGCATGGTAGTTAATAAGGCCGGCAGCAGGTTATATACCGTCACCAAGGAAGACAGTACACTTTATGTCATCAATCCCTCGGAAAAAACGATCCTTAAAAAAGTGCAGCTTCCCGCTATTGCATACAGTTGTGTGCTTTCTGCTGATGAAAGCAAGCTTTATGTCTCTTTATGGGGTGGGAAAGGTATTGCTGTGGTGAGCCTCGCAGAAGAAAAAATTGCACAGCTCATCCCGGTAGGAGACCATCCCAATGAGCTGCTGCTGAATAAGAAAGGAAACTATCTCTTTGTAGCCAATGCGAGTGACAATACTGTTTCGCTGATCAATACCATTTCCGGGAAGGTAATAGAAACCATAGCAACCACGCTGTATGCTACACAGCTGACGGGCTCTACAACAAACGGACTGGCACTGAGTGCAAACGAAAAAACCTTATATATTGCCAATGCTGATAACAATTGCCTGGCTGTTTTCGATGTGAGCAAACCGGGCAGCAGTTTGAGCCAGGGTTTTATCCCGGTAGGCTGGTACCCGACGAGTGTAAAAACACTTGGTAATAAAGTGCTTGTCACCAATGGGAAAGGAAATACCTCTTTGCCGAATCCGCAGGGTCCGCAACCGGTTTCCAAAGTGGACGACAGTGGGTACCATATGGGCAGCACCGCTAACAATAGACTACAGTATATCGCGGGCCTGTTCAAAGGAAGCCTGTCGTTCCTTGAAGCACCCAGGCCGGAGCAACTGAAGGTCTACACCACGCAGGTTTATGCCAATACTCCTTTTACAGATAAAAGAACCGAGCAGGCCGATGGCGAAAAAGGAAATCCTATTCCCCGCCGCATGGGAGAGAAATCGCCGATCAGGCATGTTTTTTATATCATCAAAGAGAACCGCACTTATGACCAGGTGCTGAGTGACATCCCGAAAGGTAACGGAGATTCTTCTTTATGTCTGTTTGGAAGAAAAATTACTCCAAATCAGCATGCACTTGCTGAAAAGTATGTCTTGCTGGATAATTTTTATGTGGATGCTGAGGTCAGTGCTGACGGACACAACTGGAGTATGGCTGCCTATGCCACTGATGTGGTGGAAAAGACCTGGCCAACTAGCTATGGTGCAAGGGGCGGGTCAACCAGTTTCGAAGGCGGAAGACCGGTAACTTATCCGAAAGGCGGTTTTATCTGGGATTATTGCCAGCGTGCCGGTATTACCTATCGCAGTTACGGAGAGTTTGGTGCTTATGCAAAAGCAAATATCAGCGCCCTTCAGGGTCATATGTGCCCGAATTCTCCCGGATTTGATATGGACATCACAGATCAGGTGCGCGCAGATGCCTGGGAACATGATTTTGATTCCCTGCTGAAAGCAGGAGCGGTTCCCCAATTCAGTACCCTGAGGATCTCAAATGACCATACCAGCGGACAGAAAAAAGGAAAAGTTTCTCCACAGGCTGCGGTTGCAGACAATGATCTGGCTGTTGGTCGCATCATTGAACATTTATCGCACAGTCCGATATGGAAGGAGTCGGTGGTTTTCATCCCGGAGGATGATGCCCAGAACGGTCCTGATCATGTAGATGCACACCGTTCGCCTGCTTATGTGATAGGCCCTTACGTTAAACGAAATGCGGCTATACACACGATGTATTCGACTTCTGGCTTTTTAAGGACAATGGAGCTGATTCTTGGTCTGCCGCCAATGAGCCAGTACGATGCTGCAGCTATGCCTTTATTTGAGTGCTTTACCAGTGAGCCTGATTTGACACCTTATACTGTGATTAAGCCCCTGATCAATTTGGATACCAGAAACGTAGCCAATAATGAGAGCAGCAGACGGTCAGAACTTTTTAATTTTGCAAAAGAAGATGCTGCGCCGGATCTGGACCTGAATGAAGTAGTCTGGAAATCTGTAAAGGGCGAGCATTCTGTTATGCCCGCGCCTAAACGCAGTGCCTTTGTGATTTTGGAAAAGAAAAAGAAGGACGACGACTAGCCGTAGTAACAGATGTAAGATGCATCCGCATCACAGCTCACTTCAAAGCTTGATCCTGCTGCTACGTCAAATTCTTCACCTGCTTGATAGCTGGTAAAGCTGCCATCAATTTGTTTTATTTTTAGAATACCAGATATAATGACCATCCTTTCGGGAGAAGAGGCAGAAAAAGTATAGGTTCCGGGTTTCATGACTCCGATTGTTGCTTTGCCGCTTTCTGTATGGAGACCAAGGCTTTGTACTTTGCCGTCGAAATAAATATTGTGCGGGATGTTGTGGTTTTGTTCTGCTGAATTGCTCATGGTCTGATAGGTGCCTGGTTAATTGGGTTATACGATGATCTTAATATTTGCGCCAAATTTAAGAGTTGAGAGTGATAATCCATCATTTAATTAAAATTGTGTGAAGAGGCTACACTGTGTAATTCCTCGATGTTATGCGCCTTTAATAGTCCGCTGGCATCTCTTTGTCGCTGGAATTCAACAAACAATGGGGTGCTCAGCACTTGCTCCTGAATTTTTTTATTGGCATAACTTGAAATATGAACAAACGTAGTTTCGTCATCAAGTGTGTACACATCGTACTTAAAATCCTTGCTGTTCATCGCCTGGAAATCCGCGATAAATGCTGCGATATTTTCTTTGTTCCTGGCTGCGAATTCTTTTTTTACTCCGTATGTTACTTTTACTGTTGTCATTTTTTTTCTGATTTATAGGTTTGTGAATATTTATGATGCTGATGCGAGAAGCTCCTCAAATTCCAATAAGAAATTGGCATTTGTAATTTGAAGTTGTTCGTTTTCGTTAACTGTCTGCTTGTAGAAGTTATTTAACCGGAAAGTTCTTCAGGTCAATAAGTTTAACTGTTTCCGCCCGGGTCATACCAGCAAAGTACCCCTACCAGCTTTTGATTGATAGAGTTGCTGCTGTTGCTTTCTGAAAAGAAAAGAAGCTTGTTTGTGTTGCTTGTTTTCATAGCTGTTGTTTTAAAATTTATCGTAAGACAAACAGCTCGGCTAAAACGTGACCGGTTTTTAAATTTTATCGAAGTTTTTTAGTTTTTCGGGATCGACGATGGAGTAGATGCCTGTAATGAGGTCCGTTTCTTCGTCGAATTCAAACACCTGGCAATTGATTAAGACTCCGTTCTCATAAAACAGTAATGCGGGCTGGTGGTTAACTGTCGTTATTCTTATATCGGTTTCGGTCTGATACGTAGTATATACGTAGGTCATCAGCTGGATCACATCTTTAATGCCGCTTTCAAACGCAGAAACAATGCTCAACGCTCCTCCATCGACCATTACGGCGATATCTTTTACGAGCAGAGTCTCCAGATGTTTTATATCGCCGTTTTTAATCGCACTGATATAGTTTTCAAGGGCTGCTGTATTGATGAACGACCGGTTTGTTTTTCCTTTTTTTAGTTCTCTCAGTTTTGTTTTTGCACGACTAAGCAGTTTTCTGGAGCTTTCAACAGAGATCTGCAGTATATCACCAATTTCATCGTGCGCATAATCAAATGCTTCCTTGAGAATAAAAACTGCTCTTTCTTTTGCATTAACTGAATCCAGTAATACCAGTAAAGAATAGGAAATGACCTCATTCCGTGAAATGTTGCTATCGGCACTTTCTGTAGAAAGGGGTTCCGGCAGTGATATTTTAGAGGATGCGGTTCTTCTGTTTCTTTTTTTGAGATTAATGGATTGGTTAATTACACTCTTTATTAAATAGTTGATAGGATTTTCAACGTCAGGCTTGCCAGCTGAATAATATTTTGTGATTACATCCTGAACTGCGTCTTTTGCGTCGTCATAAGTGCCGAGAATATTATAGGCATAAGGGAATAATTTTTTTTGATAGTCTTTTATCTCCATATTCAGGATTTTGTACCCGAAAGATAACGCATAATTGTAAAAGCTTATATTAGTTTTTTATTTGAATACCGAACACAACCAAATGAAACCTAAGTTCCTGTCATTTTTATGTTTATTACTGCCATCAGTGGTCTTTGCCCAGAAAACTGACCTTGTAAACTATGTCAACACCCTTCAGGGAACGGATTCCCACTGGGGCCTTTCTTATGGCAATACCTACCCAACGGTTGGACTCCCGTTTGCAGAACATTTTTATTCCCCGCAAACAGGTAAAAATGGAGATGGATGGAAGTATCAGTATGCTGCGAAGACCATACGGGGTTTCCAGCAGGTACACCAGTGCAGCCCCTGGATGGGCGACTATGCTGTATTTTCACTGATGCCCGGAACAGGTAAACTGACGGTAAATGAAAATGACCGCGCGCTTGCCTTCAAGCACGCCGGCGAAGTGGCCAAACCTCATTATTATAAAGTTGGTTTTGATAATGGGATTGTAGCCGAAGTATCACCGGCTGAGCGTGGCGCGCACATGCGTTTCTCTTATCCTTCAGGTCAGGATGCGTACCTGGTCCTGGACGGCTATACCAAGGCCAGTGAAGTCAAGATTGATCCGAAAGCCCGAACAATCAGTGGCTGGGTGCACAACGGAACCTTTATTCCTAAAGATTTCAAGAACTACTTTGTGATGGTATTTGATCAGCCTTTTGAAGCCTTTGGCACCTGGGAGAACAGAAAAAACACTACGAATGCAGGACAGCTTAGTGCGACTGGTGACGGTGCAGGTGCTTATCTGAAGTTCAAAAAAGGTGCTAAAGTGCTTGTCAAGCTGGCCAGCTCTTACATTAGTCCTGAACAGGCTCAATTGAATCTCGACCGCGAACTGGGAAAATTCAAAACGATTGAACAGACCAAAAAAACGGCCGCAGATACCTGGAATAAACAACTGGGCCGAGTACTGGTTGAAGGCGGCACAGAGGCCGAAAAAGCTACCTTTTATTCTTGTCTGTTCCGGGCAAATCTGTTCTCGAGGAAATTTTATGAGCTGAACAGCGAAAACAAGCCGTATTATTATTCGCCGTACGACAGCAAGATCCACGACGGGTACATGTATACAGACAATGGTTTTTGGGATACCTTCAGGGCACAGTTTCCGCTCAACAATATTTTGCATCCCGAAATGCAGGGCCGGTATATGCAGTCGCTGCTGGATGCACAGGAGCAATGCGGATGGTTCCCAACCTGGTCAAACCCCGGTATGTCGGGCGTAATGATCGGTAACCACGCCATCAGTTTACTGGCAGATGCCTGGGCCAAAGGGGTGAGGACCTTCGATCCCGTTAAGGCACTCGAGGCCTATTATCACGAAAGTACCAATCACGGACCTGCAGGCGGATCGAGCGGCAGGGAGGGCTGGAAGGATTATTTCACTAAAGGATTTATTCCACTGAGTAAGGAAGTGCATGAGAGTACAGCAAAGACTCTGGAGTTTGCCTATGATGATTTTTGCGCGTATAGCCTGGCGAAGTCCATCGGCAATAAATATTACATGGATGTTTATGCAAAACAGATGTTCAATTATGTGAATGTATTTGATCCGGCTGTTGGCTTTATGCGGGGCCGTTTGGCTTCAGGAGAATGGGTTCCTGATTTTGACCCGATTGAATGGGGAGGTGCTTTTGTAGAAGGCAATTCCTGGCAGTACAGCTGGTCTGTTTTTCATGATGTAAACGGGCTGATCGCTTTGATGGGCGGGGAAGACAAGTTTGTGGCCAAGCTGGATACTTTTTTTACTACGAACTCTAAGTTTAAGGTAGGTTCTTATAAACAGGAGATCCATGAGATGACCGAAATGGTGATTGCCAACATGGGACAGTATGCGCATGGTAACCAGCCTGTTCAGCATGCAGCTTATTTATACAGTTATGCAGGTGAGCCCTGGAAAACCCAGCAAAGGGTAAGGATCATTATGGACAAGCTTTATAATGCCACGGAAAAGGGCTATCCGGGCGATGAAGATCAGGGACAAATGTCGTCCTGGTATGTGATCAGTGCAATGGGGCTATACAGTGTTTGTCCTGGTACAGACCAATATGTGATCGGCAGTCCGGTATTCAGAAAAACAACGATCACGCTCGAAAATGGAAAACAGTTTGTGATCAATGCCGAAAACAATAGTAAGGAGAACGTGTACATCCAGTCGGCCACCCTCAACGGCAAGCCTTATGACCTGAACTGGATCAAACACGCCGATATTGCGAATGGTGGGGTACTGAGCTTTAAAATGGGGAATACGCCGAATAATCAATGGGGAATTGGTAAAGACGACCGGCCATTTTCGGTTTCCCGTTAATTGTAAGAAATGTTTGATGAGATCTACATTCCATCAGCAGGCGATTGTTTTTTTTGGTTTTCCAGGTATGTATTTAAAAGGCTTAGCAGATAAAGATCAGGTTTCGGCATAGTAACGACCGTGCCGGGTAATTTATCCTGCGATTGTTTAAGATAGTTTGCTTTAATCTTGCCCCAGTCTTTTGAGTATAACTGGATAAATGTGTCAATAAACTCTTTGTTGGTGTAATCTTTTGGAAGTCTACCTAATACAACCTGGATCTTTTCTTCTTTTTTATGCAATACTGCCATGAGGATTTTTAATATGCCTCAAAGCTACAAACAAATTTGAGTATATCTCCTATGCTTCAAATGGCATTTTCCTGAAGCGCTTGCCGGTCGCTGCGAATAAGGCATTGGCCAGTGCCGCGGCTATCGGTGGCAGGGCGGGTTCGCCGAGACCTGTAGGCGGATCTTGGGACGGAACAAATTTTACCACAATATCCAGAGGCGCCTCTTTCATTCTCAAAAAACGGTAGCTGCCAAAATTGGTCTCTAAAACGGCACCTTTGTCAAAGGTAAGTTTGGTCAGCATTGCATGTCCGATGCCATCGACGACGGCTCCTTGTATCTGGTTTTCTGCACCGCTGAGGTTCACCACTTTGCCGCAATTTACGGCGCAGTAAACTTTCTGGACTCTTGGCTTGCCGTTAGTAATTTTAAGTTCAACTACTTCTGCTACATAGGTGTTGAATGAAAACCAGGAAGAAAACCCAAGGAATGTGCCAGGAGAAGGTTTTTTACCCCAGTTGCTCATTGCTGCAACCAGTTCGATCACACTTTTGAATTTGTCCGGATCATAGTTTATTTTTCCAACAGGCTGCTGTTTTGCTTTTTCCAGTAATTCCAGGCGAAATGCAACCGGGTCCTTTTTAAGTTCATGGCATACTTCATCCATAAAACTTTCGGCAGCAAAACCGAGTACATTGTGACCAGGCGCACGCCAGTAACCCATAGGTATATTTGTGGTCAGCCCCTGACTTTCGGCCCGAAAATTCTGGAGCGCCCCTGCCGGATAGGTGTCGCTATTGTTGCCGCGGTTCAGCCAGACAGAAGACTGGTGCCAGGCCAGAAGATTTCCATTTTCAAAACTTGCGCGGTACCGGAAAGCTGCACTTGGACGATAGAAGTCATTTTGCATGTCATCCTCCCGTGTCCACTGGACCTGTACGGGACATTTTGCAGCTGCCGAAATGAGTGCCGCTTCAACGCCATTGTCGGGCATCAATTTTCTTCCAAATCCTCCTCCCTGGCGCGGAAGTCCGATTGATATGTTTTCTGGTGCTATATTCAGTTCTTTGGCAACCTGACTCCGAAGCGATCCGGGGACCTGGGTGGGCCCGAACAATTCTGCTTTGCCATTGCGAACGTCAGCAAAGAAATTCAGCGGCTCCATTTGTGCATGAGACACCACCGGTGTATGGTAGGTAACATCTAATATCTGGTGTGATGCCGTCATGTTAGCTTCGACATCACCGTCGTTTCTTGAAATATCGGGTGCTTTTTTGCCGAGAAGCTCCAGAAATGCTGCATCATGATCCGCTGTACTTTCCAGTTTGCCTGCATCTTCCCACTCCAGTGAAAGCGCATCGCGTCCTTTTTTGGCCGCCCAGGTTGAAGTGGCCAGTACTGCAACTGAATTTTTTATTTGCAGTACTTGCTTTATCCCTGCCAGTTTCCTGGTTTCCGTATCGTCAAATGATTTGAGTTTTTTACCATAAGCGGGAGAACGTGCTACTACTGCGAAAAGCATACCTTCGCGCCGGGTATCGATACCGAATAAGGGTTTTCCGGTAATGATTTTTTTTACATCAATGTCTTTAACCCTCGTCCCAATAATCTTAAAGTCTTTAGGGTCTTTAAGCTTGACGTCTGAAGGGACAGGCAGTGTAGCGGCTTTTGATGCCAGCGATCCATAAGATAATTTTCTGCCACTGGGTTTGTGTATTACTGATCCGCTTTCTGCATAGCATTCTTCCGCCGGTACATTTAAAGTTTGAGCCGCGGCGGTTACCAGTATGGTTTTTGCCGTGGCGCCCACTTTTCGCAATGGTTCGAACCTGCCGCGGACAGAGCCGCTGCCTCCCGCAACCTGGTTGCCGTACTTCGCATCGAGTGCTGCGATTTCTACGTTTATTTTTTGCCAGTCAACGCAGAGTTCTTCTGCAATGATCATGGGCAGTGATGTTTTTACGCCCTGACCTATCTCCGGGTTTGGGGCCATCAGCGTGATGGTGCCATCCGGGGTTATCTTTATATAAGCATTGGGGATGAATTCACCTTCTGTAGGTGCTGAATCTGTTTTGTCGACCATGGAAAAGCCGACCAGCATGCCGCCGCCCGCAATAGCAGTTACCCTGAGAAAATTTCGTCTTGAAATGGCAGAAATGGTGCTCATTTTGCAGTTCCTCCTTTCCCGGCAGCAGCATGAATGGCCTTGCGCATGCGGACATGTGTTCCGCAGCGGCAGATATTGGTCATCGCCGCATCTATATCGGTGTCAGTGGGTTTTGGATTCCGCTTTAATAATGCCGCCGCTACCATGATCTGTCCTGACTGACAGTAACCGCACTGTGCAACGTCCATCTCCTCCCATGCCCGCTGCACCGGATGGTCGCCATTAATACTCAAGCCTTCTATGGTCACAATTTTATTCTTACCGACAGCCGAGACCGGGTACAGGCAGGAACGGACAGCTTTTCCGTTGATGTGGACTGTGCAGGCACCGCATTGTGCCACACCACATCCATACTTTGTTCCAACCAGGTTAAGGTGGTCCCGAAGGATCCATAACAGTGGTGTATCTGCATCCGCTTCGGCAGACATTTCTTTGTTGTTTACGGAAAGCTTATATGTTGTCATCTTCAAGTTATTTGGTGCTTCCTGATCTTATCAGGTGCATGTAATCGGCAGGTGGAATATAAGTAAATCCTGAGATTTTTACAAAAATGAATTAAGGGACTTCATGTGCTTTAATCCAAAACGTGCAGCCGTTAACTGAAACCCCTGTTTGATAAAGTGGCATAAACGAGGGATGCTGATAAATCTACTTTTGTTTTCATCATTCACTAATGTTTAAAAAAATAAAACAATGAAAACAACAACAACAAAATTTATTCTATTTGCCGGATTAGCATTGGCAATGGGGTCGGCCATCACATCGTGTAAAAAAGGTCTCCCGATCAAATCCAATGACAAAGTTTTTAAAGTAGAACTGTTCAAACAGGGCCTTAAACAACAGCTGTCTGCTGCCAGGGGGTATCAGTTTATCATCAACAAGAATGGCCAGTGGGCTGACAGTGCTGTGGCTGGTATTGGTGGGTTTAACAGGTCCAATGTGACTTTCCCTGCATCCGTAAATTCTGAAGTAAACATAGCCAGTGTGACCAAACACTTTACCGCTGTCGCTGTACTTAAATTGCTGCCGCTAAGAAAACTTAACATCGAAAGCAAGATAGGTCAATGGTTGCCGGCCAGCTGGCCAAAGAACAGTACGGTTGCTAACCTGAAGTTTAAGGAGCTGCTTACGCATACCTCAGGAATACGTGCGTCAGGTACTGGCTGGGGAACGCTGAAAAATGTCGTAGCGACCATTCCTCCGGGAACAAAGGATGGAACTTATGCCAATGCGAATTTTGCGCTGTTCAGGGCTATGATTCCAAAGCTGGTCAACAGCAGCTTGTTTAATTCGAAAGAAGCTGAACTTTCAGACGCGGAATTTGATATCTGGATGGGCGAGGAGTATGTGAAGCAGATGAATCTCCTTGTTTTTAAACCTGCTGGTGTAACCTCGGTTTGTATGCCTACACCCGGAAGAACAACCAATATGATGTTAAACGAAGCTCCTGCGCCCCTTGAAGGGGAATCTTTAGGGGACTGGACACAAACCAGTGGTGCTGGTGGTTTCTACCTGACTACTGTTCAGATGGCGCGCATGATGGCTTATCTGGTTCACTCTGATGCGGTGATCAATATTGACTTCAGGGACATTATGGATTCTGAGCGGATAGGTTACAACAGGGTATTTGCGGTGTCAGATGGCATAGCTCTGGGTCACGGCGGCTTGCTGTATGCCGGGGGTGGCAAGAAGACGCCTGGTTTGCGTACGCTGATTATGAAGTTTCCAAATAAAGTGGAGTTGGCACTGGCGATAAACTCGACAGATGAAGGGGCTAAAAGAGACATCAATACCATTGTTAAGACGGCATATAACAATGCCTGGGTTAACGATTAACTGATATTCAGATCGTCTGAAACTAACGCCATCTTTATCTCAACGGAGGTTCCTGTCGCTAATCCATTTTTATCTGTAAGGTCATGAATGGTGAGGGGCAGGGATTGTCCATGTGTCCTGTTGAATAGTTCTATTCTCTTGCAGGTAATGGACATTCCCATTGAGCGTTTGGCAGTGGATGTTTCTGCGGGGGGTTGATCGGATTTTTTCCGTCCCACTCCATCGTCAGTTACAGAACAGGATAGGATATGGGGTTCTGGCGTGGTAATGTGGATTTTGATGTTCCCCTTGTGTTGCTTTGGAAGGACGCCATGCAGGATTGCATTTTCGAGAAAGGGCTGAATAAAGAAGGGCAGGACCTGAATGCTTTCGGTTGGCAATTGTTCTTCAACTGATATTTTAATGTCAATATCGGACCCAAAGCGAAGCTGTTCCAGTTTGATGTAATTTGTTACGGCATCGAGTTCCTGGGCCAGGGTTATTTTAGACTGGTCAGAGTATTCGAGGGTCTTACGCATCAGCCGGGATAGGCAGGTGATGTAGTTGGAAGCAGTTTCCTTGTCCAGCTTGTGGATAAATGAGTTGATGTTGTTCAGGCAGTTGTTGAGAAAATGAGGGTTCATTTGAGCGCGCCAGGCAATGTCTTTCAGATCTGCGATCTGTTGTTCGTAGTACTGGATCTGCTGCCTGTTTTTGATCCTGAAGTACAGGAAACAAATGAATATGGTGATCAGGATGGTGATAATCGTGGCGATGATTGAGGGAATCATTGAGGAGATGAAAATTTTTAATTGTTTGATTTAATGCAATATAGATAAATTTACATATATGAAACACATAGGAATTATTGGTGCCGGTATAAGCGGTCTGGTTACTGCTAAAACTTTCCTCCAGAAAGGTTATCTGGTGACGATTTTGGAGAAGTCTGATCAGGTTGGAGGCGTGTGGGACAAGAAAAGGTCTTATGCGGGGGTTACTACGCAGACAACGAGGGATGAGTACGCGTTTTCTGATTTTCCAATGCCGGCCGATTATCCGATGTGGCCATCGGGACCGCAGGTTCAGGAATACCTTGAAAATTACGCCAGGCACTTTGGGTTGCTGCCTTACAATATCCGTTTTGGGGCTGCTGTTAAAAGAATGAACTATGATGGTTTTCTTTGGCAGGTAAAGCTGGACAATGGCGAGATGCTTTCTTTTTCTTACATTGTGGTCTGTACGGGCACTTTTCATGAGCCATATATGCCTGAATTGCCCGGAATGCAGTCTTTTAAAGATGCCGGAGGCATTGTTTTACATTCTTCTGAAGTGGCTTCGGAAGATCAGCTCCGCGATAAGGATGTGACAGTAGTGGGTTTTGCCAAATCTGCAACGGATATCGCTACTATGGCTTCGGATGTGAGTAAAAGCTGCTCGCTGATATACCGCCGTGCTCAGTGGAAGATTCCAAGATATTTTGGTAATCTCATCAACATGAAATATTTGCTCTTCTCCCGCTTTTCTGAAGCTTTCTTTGATGCCCACAAGAAAACAGGGTTCCAGAAGGTTTTGCATTCGGTAGGTAAACCGATGGTATGGCTGCAGTGGCGGGGGCTGGAATTGCTGCTGAGTAAGCAGTTTAAACTTAAGCAGTGTGGCATGCTGCCGACGAACAGAATTGAGGACCAGATCAGCTGTAGCCTTGGGGTAGAGCCGGTTGGCTTTTTTGAGCGGGTGGCCAGTAAAAAGATCAAAGCTTTTTGTACGGAGATCGAGCGTTTTGAGGGGCGTGATGTCGTGCTGAAAAACGGGGAGTCTATCAGGCCTGATCTGGTCGTATTTGGAACTGGTTTCAGACAGCGGTTGCCTTTTCTCAGTTTGCAGTATCAGCAGAGGATCACGAATTCAAAAGGAATGTTTTCTCTTTACAGGAATATTTTGCATCCTGATTTGCCGCAAATGGGATTTGTCGGATTTAATTCAAGTTTGTTTACCACGATTACCTCTGAGGTGGCCGCGAGCTGGCTTGCAGCGACAGTGGCGGATGATCTTATACTTCCGCCTGCAGAGGAGATGTTTGCAGAGATGGCCCGTATGGAAAAATGGAGAAATGACGAGCGGCCGATTGCTTCCGAGTTTAGTGGTCTTTGTGTTGCTCCGTTCAATTTCCAGCATTTGGACGAACTAATGAGAGATATGGGGCTTCGTACAAGGGCATCAAAGAACAGCGTGCGCGAGTTTTTTAAACCGATTGATCCGAAGGACTATAAAAAAATGCTGTCTGGGAGACCCAAAGTATTTTAACCCCTTTTTCCTATCTTAGCTGATATAACCACGCGAATGATACGTTTTAAACTGTGTGTCTTTTTTCTTGTCCTTTCATTTACCTTTTGTATGCCTGAGGCTTCTGCTCAATCGACGGATAGCTGGCAGCAGGTCCGGCAGAACAAAGGGGGTACGATCACTGCTTTATGGTACGACATCGATCCGTTTATTTTTAAGGACAAAGATGGCAATCTGCAGGGAGTGGAGTATGAGCTGATGGAATCTTTTGTAAAGTGGATAAAAGAGAAATATGGGTACGAGGTTTCGCTGGAATGGAAGAATGCGAGCAGTTTTGAAAATATTTATGCGGAAGTAAAGCAGGCGAAGGTTAGCGGATTGTTTGGCTGGTCCTTTTTTTCTATTACACCGGCGCGGCAGACGGAGATACGTTTTACGCCGCCGTACATGCCGGATATGAACGTGCTGGTCACTAATGACGCCATGCCGCTGTATAATGATAAAACGCGTTTTCTGGACACAATTTCTTCTTTGGAGGGCTATACCATGCGCCATACTGCAATGGAGGAGGACTTAGGGATTCTTACTAAGGGCATAGAGATTCCGATATTCAGGCAATATGATGATTATGAGATCTTAAGAAGGATCTCTGAGGATAAAAATGCTTTTGGGTATGTGCCGCTTACTGTTTATGTGGTGAGTTTGCAGAAAGGAATTAAGGTAAAGAGACAGCATTTGTTTGCGACAGAACGTGAAGGACTTTCTGGAATATTTCCGCACAATAGCGACTGGCAACCGGTGGTGGATGAATTTTTTCATGGTTTTGAGTGTAAGCGGATCGCATCGAGGTTATTGTCTAAATACCTGGGTGCTGAGATCGGCAAAATAATCATGGAAGACCCGGGGACGAGTCCGGATGATCAGCGATCGGCTGAGCTGGAATTGCTGATGAAAGAGCGTGAAATCGTCTCTCAGCGACTGGTCAATACATTGCTGACGGCTGAACAGGATAAGATGCTGCGTAACATCAGTATTTTGGTGGTTGTTATCGTGATCATCATCGCAGCGCTGGTGTATAACCGGTATCGCATCAAGACGGAGCTGAGTAAATTATTACTGCAGCGGAATGCGCTGATCAGAAAACAGAACAGGGATATTGAACTGATCAACAGAAAACTGCACATGCGTGTCTTGCAGGCGCAGATTAATCCTCATTTTGTATTTAATTCACTGAATGATCTTCAGTATTTTATTAATAAGGGCGATACAAGTGTTTCTCTTTCTTATGTTTCACGGTTTTCCAGGTTCATGCGTGAACTTTTGTCTCAGGCAAATGATCCGGAGATCAGTTTGATGCAGGAGGAAAAGTTTTTGAGGCTCTACCTGGATCTTGAAAAGATGCGGTTTACGGGCAAGTTTGATTATGTGATCGAAACTGATCAGGGTTTGCCTTCTGGTTTATCTGGTATACCGCCACTGATTCTTTATCATTTTGCAGAGAATGCTTTGTATCATGGTATTCTGAATAATGATAAGGCGGGGGAAATCAGGATAACATTCAGTTATGAAAATCCGCATCTGGTATGTGTGATTGAGGACAATGGATGCGGAAGGGCAAAGGCAAAGGCGCTGAATGATAAGCGGGCACTGAATGAAAGTACTCCTTATAAAAAGCTGCTTGATGAAAGGATCGGTGTTTTAAATGAGGAGACGCCGGGACGGATAACTGTAAATGTGGAGGACTTGATGGCGCAGGATGATGATCCTGAGGGCACCAGGGTAGTTGTACGCTTCCTGGTAAGTTCCAGTATGCAGAATTCGGCGGTGTTTGAATATTAAATAATGATATGCAAAAAGCAATTATAATCGAAGACGAGGTCCGAAGCAGAGAATTACTGCAGGATCTGATTGAAACCAACTGTGAGGGGGTACAGATCGTTGCCGTTGCGGGTAATGTTGAGGAAGCTGTGAAGGTAATCAGGGATCATCAGCCAGATCTTCTATTTCTGGATATTGAACTGCAGACGGGAACTGGCTTTGAGGTTCTCCAGCAATTGTCCGGCCTGAGCCCGGCGGTAATATTTACCACAGCTTATGACCATTATGCGATCAAAGCCATTAAGTTTAGTGCAGTAGATTACCTGCTTAAACCGATTGATGTAGAAGAACTTAAAGAAGCGGTGACTAAAGTGTTGAGCCGGGGTAAAGAGACGCAGCAGCACCTGCTCACTTCGTTGATCCACAATCTGGGGCATTTGCAAAATAACAACAATCCTATTCTTACCTTGTCACTTGCCAACGAACTCGAATTCATCCCCGTCCAGGAAATAATAAGGATTGAAGCCGCCGGGGCTTATTCGGTTTTCTACCTGGCCGACGATCGCAAGATCATGGTGAGCAAGAACCTGAAAGAGTATGAGCTTTTGTTGACAGGACACAGTTTTATGCGTGTACACAATTCACACATTATCAATCTGACTAAAATAAAGCGAATGCTCAAAACAGATGGAGGATATGCAGTGATGAGTGATGATTTTCCTGTGATTATTTCTCCGAAAAAGAAAGATGAGTTTGTTCGGATAATGACGAATAGAAATTTGTAGTTAACAAAAAAAGCGCAAGATCGGTGCGCTTTTTTTGTTAATCGTGATCCCTCTGGGATTCGAACCCAGGACCACTACATTAAAAGTGTAATGCTCTACCAGCTGAGCTAAGGAATCAAAGTTCTTTTGAACTTTACTTTAAGCATTTCCGTTTAAAGTGGTGCAAATATAGGAGTACAATATATATTCTGCAAATTATATAGGTACAATTTATATAGTGTACTGATTGCTAGCTTATAAAATTAAGCAAAAGTTGGTTTAGCTCATCTTTATGGGTGATAAACAGGCCGTGAGGTGCTCCTTCGAACCTGTAATATGCCGCATTTGGCAGTAAAGAAGATGTGATCTCGCTTGTGGCTTTAATAGGAACTGTTTTGTCATCATCGCCGTGAATGATCATTACAGGAATCGTTATGGTGCTTAAATCAGTTCTGAAATCAGTTTCCGAAAAAGAGCGGACACAATCTGCAGTTGCCTTTGGACTTGCGATCACGGCCAGCTTATGCATCCAATTCTGGATTTCCTGACTAACAGGCTTATTTAATACCCCTTCACTGAAGAACTGTTTTCCAAATTCCGTTAGAAAAGCTGGTCTGTCCCTGTGGATGTTTGCAATGATCTCGTCAAACATTTCACGAGGTACGCCTTCCTTATGATCTCCTGTTTTTAAAAGTAAAGGCACGACACTGCTCACCAATACTGCTTTTGAAATTCTGGAAGAACCGTACTTGCCTAAATAGCGAACTACCTCGCCACCGCCCATCGAAAACCCCACAAGAGTTACATCGTCCAGTTCAAGTGTGGTGATTACCTGGTGCAGATCAGCAGTCAGTGTGTCATAGTCGTAACCGTTCCATGGTCTGTCCGATTGCCCGAAACCACGCCTGTCGTACGCTATACAGCGATAACCCGCATTTACTAATGCAGTTACCTGGTATTCCCACATTTCGTGCGACACGGGCCAGCCGTGGATTAAAACCACAGGTTTTCCTGTTCCAAGATCTTCAAAGAAGATGTTTACTGAGCTGCTATTAGAAGGATCTTTTTTAATATAAGGCATGAGGTAAATTTTTAAATGTCTAATTAATTTAATAACAGGACTGATGTCTGTTTGTTTAAGAATTAAACAACCATTAGCTATGATAATTTTATTATTCAGATATTTGGTCGATGAATAAAGCTATTTTCTTAGATCGTGATGGTGTACTGAACCATGAAATATACGATTACATAACCAGGGTAGAAGATTTTAAGATACTGGAATACCAGATTCCACCGCTGAAAAAACTGTACGATGAGGGATATTTATTAATCGTGATTACGAATCAGGGTGGTATTGCTTTGAACAGGTATACAGAACAGGAGCTTGGTGTGATGCACCAGATGCTGAGAAATGCTTTCGTCAACAAATCTGCTGATATAGCTGCTTTTTATTACTGCCCGCATCATCCAACGGTTTCAGGAGAATGTAAGTGCAGAAAGCCTTTGTCGGGGATGCTGCTGGATGCTATAGATATGTTTGATGTAGATCCGTCATTGTCCGTAATGATAGGAGATAAACCCAGAGATGTAGACGCTGCCAACGGGGCAGGAGTGAGGGGAATAGAAATTTTGCCGGATGAGCAGATCGATTATGAGCTGGTGAAGCAGGTGCTTGCCGGAACTGAATTTAAAACGCTTTCTGCAGGAATAAAAAAATTGGTATCTGAGCCAAAGGAAAACTAGAAAAAGAAAATAATTTTAAATAAAAAACCCCGGTGCATTATGCACCGGGGTTTTCTTTGAAGTGGCAATCAAATATAATCTTACAAGCCGGCGGCTTTTTTGTGATCAGCTAAGAATGTAGCCAGTCCGCTGTCAGTTAAAGGATGTTTCAATAATGCGGTAATTGCGGACAACGGAGCAGTAATTACATCAGCGCCCAATTTGGCACATGCAACAATGTGTAATGGTCCACGAATTGATGCAGCCAATATTTGAGTAGGATAACCGTAGTTGTCAAATATTAATCTGATGTCTTCAATCAATTGTAATCCGTCTGTAGAAATATCATCCAAACGGCCTAAGAAAGGGGATACATAAGATGCGCCTGCTTTTGCAGCCAATAAAGCCTGTCCTGGTGAAAATATTAAAGTACAGTTGGTCCTGATGCCTTTTGAGGTCAGGTATTTGATGGCTTTTACACCGTCTTTGATCATAGGGATTTTGACAACGATCTTTGGATTAAGGGCCGCCAGCGCTTCACCTTCCCTAATCATTTCATCAAAAGTTGTAGAGATGACTTCCGCACTTACGTTGTCGTCTACAATAGCACAAATTGCTTTGTAGTGTGCAATAACATTAGCATCGCCGGTAATTCCTTCTTTAGCCATCAGGCTTGGATTGGTGGTTACACCATCCAGTACGCCCAGGTCCTGTGCTTCTTTTATCTGGTCAAGATTCGCTGTGTCAATGAAAAATTTCATGTTGTTTTATTATTTGCAATTGGTTAATGAGTATGCTATCAATATAATAGCGGGACTAAATTAGGGATTTAAGATTGATTCTCTTAAGAAAATCTCGAATATGTCACAGAAGAGAGAATCCCACCATGAAAAGAAAAAAAAGGGCAAGCACCTCTTATCGCATCGCTACAACCTTCTACCCTTGCTTCGTTCCCGACCTGGGGGAGTTCAAAAGGAGCTGATCGTAAAAGACTTGCCCGGCACAAATGTAGCAAAAGACATCAATCTGCAAAGAGGAAAATCTTATTTTTTTTCAGTTTTTGAGCATTACAGCCATAATCTGCTGACCTTAAATAGATTGAATGGTGAAAAAAAATATTATATTTATAATTTCAGAAAGCAATTTAATGGACAAAAAAAAGTGTGTTTCTTATACAAATTTATTCTAAATAGTGTGATTATGAATATTGTAAATGAAATCGTTGTATATTGTTAATATGATAAATATGTAATCAACATTTTGCAAACTACTGCATATTTTTCAAAAAATATACCAATATTATAAATCCTTGATTTTTATTCGTATCTTAGTGTCATAAATACACTATAACCAAAACTAATATTTAAACGGACTTATGGAACAATCACAAGATAACCAAGGGTTATATGACCAGCGTTTTGAGCACGATGCCTGTGGTATCGGATTTGTTGCCCATATTAAGGGAAGAAAGTCGCAACAGATCATCTCAGACGCTATAACCATTCTTGAAAATCTTGATCACCGCGGGGCTTGCGGAGCTGAAATCAATACAGGTGACGGCGCAGGTATTATGATTCAAATACCTCACGAATTCCTTTATGATGAGTGCCTTAAAATTGGATTCAGTTTAAATGAATCCGGTGATTACGGCGTTGGGATGCTTTTCCTACCCAAAGATGTGAAGGCAAGAGAAGAATGCAGGGAAATCATCTATCGTGCTGCTGAAAAATTAAACCTTGAAGTATTGGGCTTCAGAAGGGTGCTGACCAATACTGAAGGTGTTGGAAATATGGCGCTTTCTGTTGAACCTGAAATGGAGCAGGTGTTCATTGCGCGTCCTCATGCTGTCGCAGAGGGGGCAGATTTTGAACGTAAGCTTTATGTATTCAAAAATTACCTCTTAAAAACCATCAATAATACAGTAAAAGGTATTAATGGAGAGTTTTATATTGCTTCTTTTTCATCAAGGACAATTGTTTACAAAGGACAGTTGACCTCATTGCAGGTAAGAACATATTTTACTGAATTGAGTGATAAGCGTGTAGTATCAGCATTTGGTTTGATCCACTCGCGTTTTGCCACTAATACTTTTCCTTCTTGGAAACTGGCGCAGCCATTCAGGTATATTGCGCATAATGGCGAGATCAATACGCTGCAGGGTAACCTCAACTGGTTCAGGGCGAGTGTGAAGTCTTTTGCTTCATCTTATTTTACGCCGCAGGAATTAGATATTTTACTGCCTGTGATTGATGAGTCCAACTCCGATTCAGGCTGCCTGGATAATGTTGTTGAACTGTTGCTTCATTCTGGTCGTTCGTTGCCGCATGTGCTGATGATGCTGATTCCTGAAGCCTGGGACGGCAATGATGATATGGATGAACTAAAACAGGCATTCTATAAATTCCACGCTACTTTGATGGAGCCATGGGATGGTCCTGCTGCGGTTTCATTTACCGATGGAAATATCATTGGTGCGACACTAGACAGAAACGGGCTTCGTCCGCAGAGATATGCCATTACCGAAGATGATATAGTGATTATGGCTTCTGAAGCAGGTGCGCTGGCACTTGATCAGAGCAAGATCATTGAAAAAGGCCGTCTTACCCCGGGAAAAATGTTTGTAGTAGACATGGAGCAGGGCCGGATCATCAGTGATGTCGAAATTAAACAACAAGTATGTGGCAGCAAACCATATGGCGACTGGATCAATAAATATCAGATCAGACTTGAAGAGCTCCCTGAACCAAGAGTGGTGTTTAGCGGACTTTCCCAGGAGTCTATCTTCAGGTACCAGCAGGTATTTGGTTACAGTCGTGAGGATGTTGATCTGCTGTTAAAGCCGATGGCTCAGGACGGTAAAGAAGCTATTGGTTCTATGGGTACCGATATTCCTTTAGCTGTTTTGTCTCAAAAACCGCAACACTTGTCTTCCTATTTTAAACAACTGTTTGCCCAGGTAACGAACCCGCCAATTGACCCGATCAGAGAAAAAGTGGTAATGAGTCTTGCCGGATTTATGGGTAACAATGGAAATATACTGGAAGAAAATGCTATGCAATGTCATTGTGTAGGCATTAAACATCCGGTACTGACCAATGTGGAGCTTGAAAAACTAAGGAGTATTGATACCGGCGTTTTCCAATCTAAAACACTGCAAACTTACTTCAGGGCAGACGGTAATTCCGGTTCGCTGGCCAAAGGCCTGGACAGACTTTGCCGCTATGCAGTTGATGCTGTTGAGGACGGTTTCCAGGTCATTATACTTTCGGACAGAGCACTGGATTCAGAGCATGCCGCCATTCCTTCTTTGCTGGCTGTTTCAGCTGTTCATCATCACCTCATCCGCAAGGGCCACAGGGGTGCTGTTGGTATTGTAGTTGAGGCTGGCGATGTATGGGAAGTACATCATTTTGCGACCTTAATCGGTTTCGGAGCTACTGCGGTAAATCCTTACCTGGCTTTGGAAACCATTGTTGGCTTCCAGAAGGAACTGAACATGACTTCCGAGAAGCTGATCAGTAACTATATATATGCAATAAACAACGGATTGCTGAAGATCTTCTCTAAAATGGGAATTTCTACGCTGCAATCTTATCATGGCGCCCAGATCTTTGAGATCCTTGGTATCAATAAAAGTGTTGTGGATAATTACTTCACCGGGGCTGTATCGAGAATCGGTGGCTTGGGGCTTGATGAAATTGCCAAAGAAACCCTGATTAAACACAACAGGATCTTTAAACAGGCCAACAGACCTGATGCGATTTTGCCTACAGGAGGTAATTATAAATGGAAACGTAAAGGTGAGCAGCACTTGTTCAATCCTCAGACCATCCACTTATTGCAAAATGCAACCCGTAAAAATGACTACAATACTTATAAGCAATATTCTAAACTGATCAATGAGCAGACCAATCAGGCTTATACGATCAGGGGTTTATTTGAATTTAAATATAACCGTCCGGCTGTTCCGCTTAATGAAGTAGAACCGGTAGAAGGTATCTTAAAAAGATTCGCAACCGGGGCGATGTCATTTGGTTCGATCTCTCATGAGGCGCACTCGACCCTGGCTATTGCAATGAACCGTATCGGTGGCAAAAGCAATACCGGAGAGGGTGGTGAAGATGAATTGAGATATGAACCGCTGCCAAACGGTGATTCTATGCGTTCTTCGATCAAGCAGATCGCTTCTGCCCGTTTTGGGGTAACCAGTTATTACCTGACCAATGCAGACGAACTGCAGATCAAAATGGCACAGGGTGCTAAACCAGGAGAAGGTGGTCAGCTGCCTGGCCATAAGGTAGATGACTGGATTGCCAAAGTTCGTCACGCTACACCGGGTGTAGGATTGATCTCTCCGCCGCCTCACCACGATATTTACTCGATCGAGGATTTGGCGCAGCTGATCTTTGACTTGAAGAATGCCAACAGAGCTGCAAGGATCAATGTAAAACTGGTTTCTAAAGCTGGTGTGGGTACCATTGCTGCAGGTGTTGCAAAAGCACATGCCGATGTGATCCTGGTTTCAGGATTTGACGGGGGTACAGGTGCTTCTCCGCTTACATCTATCCAGCATGCTGGCCTTCCTTGGGAACTTGGACTGGCTGAGGCGCACCAGACTTTGGTGAAGAACAGACTGAGAAGCCGTGTGGTACTGCAAACAGACGGGCAGTTAAAAACAGGTAAAGACATCGCGATTGCAACTTTATTAGGTGCTGAAGAATGGGGTGTGGCGACTGCTGCGCTGGTTACTGCCGGCTGTATCATGATGCGTAAATGTCACCTGAATACTTGTCCGGTTGGTGTGGCTACACAAGACCCTAACCTGAGGAAACTATTTACAGGAGAGGCTGATCACGTAGTGAACCTTTTCCATTTCTTAGCAGAAGAACTGAGAGAAACGATGGCTGAACTTGGTTTCAGAACTATTCAGGAAATGGTTGGCCAGGCTGATGCATTGAGCGTACGTGCCGTGGATCCTGCTGACTGGAAGCAAAAAGACCTTGATTTCTCTAAAATATTGCATAAAGCCGAAGACAATGGCTTGAGTTTATATCAAACTGAAGAGCAGGATCATGGATTGTCTGAGATACTGGATCACGATCTGATCAAAGCAGCACAGCCCGCGCTGGCTTCTAAAGAACCTGTATACAGCGAGTTTGCAGTTAAAAATACGAACCGTGCTATCGGTACCATGCTTTCAAACGAGGTTTCTAAAATTTACAAAGGCCAGGGATTACCCCAGGATACGATCAACTTCAAATTTAATGGTTCAGCAGGACAGAGTTTTGGCGCATTTGCTACAAAAGGTATTTCTCTGCAGCTGGAAGGTGAAGCTAATGACTATGTGGGTAAAGGTTTGTCCGGAGCGCGCCTTTCTATTTATCCTTTTGGCAATGTAAAATATGTGCCTGAGCAAAACATCATCATTGGTAATGTCGCGCTTTACGGTGCAACGGCGGGTGAGTTGTATGTAAGGGGACAGGCAGGTGAGCGCTTTGCGGTACGCAACTCTGGTGCCACTGCGGTGGTAGAAGGACTTGGAGATCATGGCTGTGAATACATGACCGGCGGTGAAGTGCTGGTGATCGGTGATACAGGAAGCAATTTCGCCGCGGGTATGAGCGGTGGTGTAGCCTGGATCTATGATGTCAAGGGAGAGTTTGCAGGCAAATGCAATAAAGAGATGGTAGACCTGGATCCGCTGGATGAGCAGGACGAACTGCGCATCAATCATTTGCTGAAAATGCACGTGAAGTTAACAGAAAGCAGCATCGCTAAATTTTTAATCAGCGACTGGGCCACTCAATCGCCTCATTTCATCAAAGTATTCCCTAAAGAATACAAAGCAGTACTAATGAATAAAAGTAACAAACAGACAATATCATAACCATGGGAAAAGTAACTGGATTTTTAGAATATGAAAGAACTGCTCCTGGTAAAGAAGATGCTGCAGCGCGTTTAAAACATTACAATGAATTTGTAAAAGCTTTTGAACTGGAGCAGGTAAACAAGGAAGCAGCCAGATGTATGGATTGCGGCGTTCCGTTTTGCCAGTCAGGCTGCCCGCTGGGCAACGTGATCCCGGAATTTAACGAAGCAGTATATAAGGGCGACTGGCAACTGGCTACCACGATTTTGCTGAGCACCAATAATTTTCCTGAGTTTACCGGCAGGATCTGTCCGGCACCATGTGAGTCAGCATGCGTACTGGGGATTAACAAATCGCCGGTATCCATTGAGGAAATTGAGAAACACATTATTGAAATGGCTTTCAGTAAAGGGTATATCAAAGCCGAACCACCCTTATTGCGTACTGGTAAAAAAGTAGCAGTAATCGGTTCAGGTCCAGCAGGATTAGCCGCTGCTGCACAATTGAATAAGGCTGGGCATGAGGTAGTGGTTTATGAACGTGATGATACACCTGGTGGTTTGCTAAACTATGGAATCCCTGATTTCAAATTGCAGAAAGATGTGGTAACGCGCCGCATCAGCCTGATGGAAAAAGAAGGCATTGTATTCAAGTGCAACTCCAATGTAGGTGTTAATGTAGAATTGAATACCCTGTTAAGAGAATACCAGTCTATCATTTTGGCTGGTGGTTCGACCATTCCACGGGATCTTCCCGCTACGGGCAGGGATGCTAAAGGTGTTCATTTTGCGATGGATTTCCTGAAGCAGCAAAATAAACGTGTTAAAAACTTTGAAGTAACAGAAGAAGATATCCTGGCAACTGGCAAAGATGTAATTGTGATTGGCGGCGGTGATACGGGCTCTGACTGTATAGGCACTTCCAACCGTCAGGGTGCGAAATCTGTTACCCAGTTTGAGATCATGCCTATGCCTGCGTCCGCACGTACCCCTAATATGCCATGGCCGACTTACCCAATGGTTTTAAAAGTAACCTCCTCACATGAAGAAGGCTGCGAAAGAGGCTGGGGAGTAAATACCAAAGAATTTATCAAGGACGAGAACGGCAATCTTAAAGCGGTAAAAGTAGTAGATGTAGAGTGGGAAATTGACGCTGCAGGCCGACCTGTAAACTTCAAAGAGAAAGCCGGAACGGAGCGCGATCTTCCTTGTCAGCTGGTTCTTTTGGCGATGGGATTTTTACATCCGCAAAAAGAGGGCTTGATTGAGAAATTAGGCGTGGAACTTGACAACCGGGGCAATGTAAAAGCCGAAGAAGGTAAGTATCAGACCAATATCGCTAAAATCTTCGCAGCAGGAGATATTCGCCGTGGACAGTCATTAGTGGTTTGGGCGATATCTGAAGGCAGGGAAGCTGCCCGTAAAGTAGATCAATACTTAATGGGACATAGCAGTTTGCCTTCTAAAGACGGCATCCCTTATGCATAAAAATACTTCCTTTTTGCAATGAAAAGAGGGTGTCTGGTTTTTACCGTGACACCCTCTTAGTTTTTCTAAAATTTTACCCTCATGCCGATGCCGATCTGAAAAATATCGTCGATTGTCAGTGCTGACATATTTTGAAGATAATTAATGAGGTAATAATCATTGGTATTGATTTCGCCATAGAAACTTATGGCTTTTATTCCTGAATTCTTCAATACTTTATCTGCATCCAGCTCAATTTCACTGTTAAATGCGATGTGCGGGCGCAAAGCCTCAGACCAATAATAATAATCGTGTGAATATTGCCCGCCAGGAAACTTAAGGGAAAGATCCTTGTGAAAGGTATAGGTCAGAAATGCACCGGGATTAAAAGGATAGATCTTAGCCCAGTCCTTCAACTTAATACTCCAGGGTTTATAGGCAAATTTAGCTGTAGCGATATGGAGCACACCACCCTTGCTGCCGGGTACAAAACCATACAGAAGATCCAGATTTCCCCTTTCATTGGGAAACAGCTGGTAACTGATCCCCCCGCTGAAATAGCCTATGCTACCTGCATACTGGACTACAGCTCCATCAGGAATTAAAAACTTAAGAGTCTGTGCAGATCCCTTTATATTTATTGCCAGAAGCAATAAGATGACCAATTGTAACTTAAAAATATATCCGCTCAAAACTCAATTTGTTGTTTACAATCTCTAATAGTAAAAATTCGCTCTTTCCCATAGCACCGGTCACTATATAAGGGATTCCGGAATTGTCCGGATAAAAAACACTGTGATTATGGGTATGTGCATTTAACGAAGCCAGAAAGCCAGGGGCTTGGGCAAATGCTGAAGTATAGCTTTTGACCAGGGTACTGTCAAAATCAACAGAATTTGCGGGCACATGGGATATGCCGACGTAACCAGTCACACCAGGTACAGGTTTCAGCTCATTCTTTAGCCAGGCTACATCAGGAACCTTTCCGTTAAAATTATACTCCCTGCTGTTGCTGTCATGACATATAAACTTAATTCCCCCATACACAAAGGAATAATTAAGTTGTCCAAACATGTTGAGGAACACTTCCCGCCCCCTTGCAGTCTCATCGTGATTGCCAATTACTGCGATGTACGGCATGGTCAGATCTTCGAGTGTTCTGGAGATCCAGATCATTTCCTTTAGCACCCCAAATTCTGAAATGTCACCGTCCAAAACCACAAAGTCCACTCCCTTAATGGCGTTTACCGTCCGGCAGAACATTACTGTTTCATCCCTGGACTTCTGGGTATCACCAGTCAGAACAAACCTTATCGTATCGTCTCCGGCACCATTGCCCAGATTTTTGAGATTTGTGGCGTTCACATCTCTTAAAGAGATGCGGTCAAATGACTGGTTTGGGCTAAACTCGAAATGGTTGCAGCTTACTAGTATCGTGGAAAGGGCAAAAAGTAAAAATATTTTCATTACCACAAATAACATGGTTTTAAAAATATTGTTTGTCAGCCTTACTTCATCGTGGGATTTTTTTTACCTGCCAACAACATTTCTATAGTTTTCTGCAGCCTGTTATTTCTGGTAGCTTTCTGCTTTGCTGTCAAAATCCACAGTACATATTCTTTTTTGTTGGAATAAGACAGAGAATTAAAGAAAGCAAGAGCGTTCGGACTGGTTTCCAGCAAGACTTTAAGATCAGCCGGAGGATTTACCTGTTTGTCGTCCACATCGATAAATTCGGCATATGTACCGGTTTTTATTTCCGCACTGCCAACACCAGATCTCTTTACACCTCCAACAGGCTTTATCCTCAGGCCCGTCCAGGTTTCATCGATAGCCGCAGAGCCGCAAGGCGTCAACTGATAAATTTCCAGTTCCTTCCACTGCTCCATTTTAAGGTCGGTAGCGATGCCCGAGGTTTTCTTCGGATACGCAATCCAAACAACCTGCTTGTCATTGATCCGCGGCCCCCATATCTCCAGCCCATTGCCGAGTTCTGTACTATTCTTTACAAACAGAAAAAGTCCGTCAAAGACCTGCGCAGCATCAGAAGTAAAGTTAATTCCTTTGGTATCTCCAAGAATGTCAGCAATATTAGCCGGAGCATTAGCAAGTAAAACCGTAAAACCCGGTTTGAAATACATCTTTTTCAATAAGTTGTTTTCCATGGCACATCAAGAATTATAATTTCAATTTAGCAAAGAAATCCCACAGTACAACACCCGCAGAGATCACGATGTTAAAGGAATGCTTAGTGCCAAACTGTGGAATTTCCACACACTCATCAATTTCCGCCATGACCTCATCGCTTACACCATTTACTTCATTTCCGAAGATAAGCGCATATTTTTCATTTGGTACCGGCCTGTATTGATGCAGCATAATGCTGCCTGAAGCCTGTTCAATTGCAACGATCTTATAACCATTTTTGCGTAAATCAGCGATGGCCGTCAGTGTATCCGGATAATGTATCCACTCTACCGACTGCGTTGCACCTAAAGCCGTCTTTTCTATTTCACGATGCGGAGGCTGTGCGGTAATGCCGCACAGGATCAGCTGAGCAACAGAAAAACCGTCTGCGGTCCTGAACACTGAACCCACATTGTGCATGCTGCGTACGTTGTCAAGTACAACCACTACCGGGAGCTTTTCCTGTTCTTTAAATTCTGCTATACCGACGCGCTGAAGTTCGTCTAACTTTAGTTTTTTCAAAATGATTTATATTGCTGACGCACCGTGCCCGATCTCACTTACATATACCGAAGGCGCATAGCCAATCCGGTCAGTATAAAAACCGGTGAGTTTTTTAGTGAAATCATCTTCACTGCCTTTTTTTAACAAAGCAATAGCACATCCTCCAAAACCAGCCCCCGTCATGCGCGCACCGATCACATCCTGATAATCCGCACTAAACTCTACCACTGCATCGAGTTCGGCGCCGGTTACTTCATACAGATCTTTTAGTGACTGATGTGAGGCATACATTAGCCTGCCGAACTCGTGGAGGTTACCTTCATTCAGCGCTTTTGCTGCCAAACTAACCCTGTCATTTTCCCTGATCACATGAGTCGCTCTCTTCAAAACGGTCTCATCAGTAATCAGGTGACTGTGCAATGCAAATTTCTCTGCATTGAGCTCACATAAATTATGGAGCTTAATCTCTTCATTCAGCTGTTTTAAAGCAGTCTGACATTCGGCAACACGCTCATTGTATTTAGATTCCGCAAGCTTGCGGGGTTTGTTGGTATTGATAATCGCCAGGTTGAAATTCCCGAGGTTGCAATCCACCACTTTGTGCTTTAATGTATCACAGTTTAGCACTAAGGCTTTATCGGTTTCGCCAAACGCAACTGCAAACTGATCCATGATGCCGCAGTTTACACCTATAAACTGGTTTTCTACCCGCTGAGCAAGCAGTGGAATATCAATTTTATCCAATCCGAAGTTAAAATAGTGGTTCAGGGCATAAGTCATGGCTACTTCAATAGAAGCAGAAGATGACAAGCCAGAACCGATGGGAATATTGCCAAAGAACAAAAGATCTAATCCTGTTGGGATCTTGTGTTCTTTTTGCAGCTCGTTGAAGACACCCAGCGGATAATTGTACCATTCCGGTCCTGTTTTAGTGTAGCTGTCAGCAAGCGGTACTTCTGCCTGTTCTTCAAAATTCAAGCTATTGAACCTGATGACATTGTCCTGGTTTGGAGCCAGCAACAGCCAGGTCCCCAAAGTTACCGCGCATGGCATCACCAACCCTCCGTTGTAATCGATATGTTCACCAATCAGATTTACCCGGCCAGGAGTAAAGTAATAGGCTGCTGGTTCTTGTCCGAATCTTTCAGAGAATTTTTTGGTCAGTTCAGATTTCATTGTAATATATTTCAGATTTATGTTTTAGTTTCGGTAAAGTATTGATAGTATTGCCTCAAATATTAAGCGGGCTAATATACAATTATGTACCGAATCCTATAAATTCAAACTCAGAATAGAGACATTTATTATCAACATATGAACACGAAGCTAATCAAGACCGGAAAAACCGTAGAAGGGAAAGAAATACTGGCGGTAGAACTGACCAATACCAAAGGAACCTATGTTAAAATATACAATTACGGTGCCATCATAGGTAAGTTTGTGGTGACCAATAAGGAAGGTGAAAAACAGGATATCGTTTTGGGCTTTGATGAATTCGACCAGTATGTAAGTGAAGAATATCTGACGAGTTACCCATACCTGGGTGCTGTAGTAGGGCGCTATGCCAACCGCATCAAGAACGGTCAGTTTACCCTGGATGGAAAAGCTTATCAGCTGGCCAGTAACAATGGTGCTGACTGTCTGCATTGCGGGGTGTCTGGTTATGATAAAAGGGTCTGGGAAATATTATCGACTATAGATCCCAGTGTAACCCTTCGCTATGTAAGTCCCGCGGGGGAGGAGAACTTTCCCGGAACCCTTACTGTCGAGCTTACTTTTAAGCTGACAGACAACAATGAGCTGCTTCTTGATTATAAAGCGACCACCGACGAACCCACTATCATTAACCTGACCCATCACGGATATTTCAATTTATCGCCCGATGGCGGATCTGTAAAAGATCATATCCACAGAATGCCTGCAAGCAATTATTTGCGTCAGGATGATAATTATGTTGTAGACGGAACATTGATCCCTGTGGAGGGTACCATACACGATTTTCTGGCGCCTAAGCCAATAGGGTGGGACTGGGATTCCGAAGAAGGCTATGATCAAACTTATGTACTGGATAAGGAATATGGTGAGCTGACCCTGGCATCAGAAACCTCTGAACCGAAAAGCGGCCTTACGCTTGCTGTTTATACCACTGAACCCATTGCCCATTTTTATACCGGGAAATATATCAATGTGAAAAATGCAAAAGGAGGAAATGACTATAAGCCCTATGAAGGATTTTGCATAGAAACACAGCATCATCCTAATGCAATCAACATTCCGGCATTCCCCAATACCATATTGAGGCCAGGGGAGGTTTACAGCCAGACGACCATTTACAAAATAGAACCTACCGGGATTTCTTAGAAGTCACCAAAATAACCACACCCGCTATCAGAATAATGCCTCCGACATATGGAGGCCAGTTGACACTCTTTTCCCTGTCTGCGGAGATTTGTATCGGGCCGGCGTCAACTACTTTTTCCTTTTTGGTATAGGTGAAGCCAGTCCAGACCAGCATTAAGATTCCCAATACGATCATGACTAATGCTATTGTTCTGTTCATGGCAATTGATTTAGCTATTTAGCCTAACAACACCATACCCCTGGAAATGTTTAACGCAATATCGTCACTGCTCCCGAAAGTTTTTTAAGGTCAGGAGTGAGGCCGATCACGTAATAGTAAGTACCTGCCGGAAGAGGCTTGCCTTTGTGATTGCCGTCCCATGGTTTGGCATATCCGCTAGAACGAAATACCGGTTCACCATTCCGGTTAAAAATATGAACTGTGCAATCGGGATAGCTGAGCAGCGTCGGAATGATCCAGGCATCGTTGGTGCCATCACCATTTGGAGAGAATGCATTGGGCGGACGTACCCCGCATAGCATTTCAGGAAGAAAGCTAATGGTCAGGGTATTGGAAACTGCTGAGGGATCGACAACGCAATTTGCCGGAGCAGTAACCGTACAGGTCACCTGATCACCGTCCCTAAGGGTGGCGCTGCTGAAATTGATGCCGGTCACCCCTGTAGACTGCCCGTTTACACTCCATTCATATTTTGGAGAACTCAATGAATTGCTATAAGACAAAGCGGTGAAACTAATGCGCGTACCTGCACACATCTGACCGTTTTGATCAGTATGTATACTGACATCAAGTGTTAACAAAGGTCTGATGGTAACAGTGGCCTCATTGGAAGGTGCGGAATTTATCGGGGAGTCGTTGTCATTGTTGATGACTACACAAGTTATTTTGTCGCCATTTTGAAAGTCATTACCACTAAATTCCGGCGAATCATCCCCTGAGTTAATCCCGTTTACTTTCCACTGGTAAGCCGGTGCCGAACCGGCCTTTTCAGCGGTTGCCCTAAATGTGACCAGAGATCCCTCACAAACATCAGCAGTTGCCGGACTAATCTGAACTACCGGCTCAATTCTCTCGTCAACAGTGATATTCATCACAAAACTGCTTTCACCGAAATAGTTGTGGCCGATAATGGTATAATCTGTAGAAGGAGAGGCCTCGGTCGGTGTCCCTGTGATCACACCGGTCGAGGGGTCCAGTTCGAGCCCTGCCGGTAAGGGTTTGTCTATAAAATATCCGCCGCCCAGGGTAATTTTCCTGATCTTATTGTTGTTTTCATCGGCAACATACAGGTTAGAATTGTTGTCGAAAGTAAGACCGATCGGTGTATAGAATGCCGCTTTAAGAGCCAGACCATCATTTGAGGCTGGGGGAACACGCAGGCTTCCCGCTATTGTATAAACCTTTCCGGCCGGAGTGATTTTTTTAATCACATTATTGGCATCAGAAAGGTACAGATTTCCAAGGTTGTCTATGGTCAATCCGTATGGACGGTCGAAACTTGCCGATTCACCAGTTCCATTAGAATTGCCGGGGATCCCGTTGCCGGCAAATGTGGAGACCCGCCCGTCGGGAGCTATTTTTCTGATCAGATGATTGCCGTATTCTGCTACATAAATATCGCCGGTGAGGCTGTTGATGACGAGGCCGATCGGATTAGAGAAACTTGCGGCTGTTCCTGTGCTATTTATCTTTCCGCGATCACCAGAGCCTGCAAAAGTCGTGACTTCTCCGGCGGGTGTCATCTTCCGGATGAGGTGATTGTCTGTATCGGCTATATACATATTGCCGTCATTGTCAAATACCATATTCTCCGGACTGTAAAATTTAGCCGATGTACCTGTTCCGTTGATTGCCCCTTCTCTGTTCACTGTACCGGCAATGGTCGTTACCGCTCCTCCCGAACTTATCTTTCGGATCACATGGTTGTCTTTATCGGCGACATACATATTACCAGAATTGTCCAGCAGTATGCCCCAGGGTCTGTTAAACCTGGCATCAAGCGCATCCCCGTCTGCATGACCGGCCACTCCTGTACCTGCTATAGTAGTCACTGTGCCATCTGAGGTAATTTTTCTGATGATGTCATTGAAACCATCTGCGACATAAATATTGCCATTCCCGTCAGAACCCAGACCAGCTGGCCGGTCAAATCTCGCTGCCGTCCCAACACCGTCTATCCTGCCTGGCTGGTCGGTGGCGCTGCCTGCAAAGGTAGTTACATTTGCATACGGGATCTCCGGAACCGGATCTCCGGTATTTACCGGTGTTAGCGGACTGATGGGGGTATTCTTAGTATAGGTATGTGGGGTTGTATAATGGATGACAGGGGGCTTACCTACGTTGGGCTGGGCGCTTACACCGTAATGAATTGCAAACAAACACAAAAGGCAGAATAAATTCCTGAATATTGGGCTTAGTTGGTGCACTTGAATCGATTGCTGACAGCGGTTAATGGTTAGTTCTAAGTTAGTAAAAGATTTGATACCACTGCTGTCTAAAATGATATTACTGGACATGGTACAATCTGCTTAAAACCAGCCCGGGTAATTTTCCTGTATTGTCACTCTGCATTTCCTGTCTTCTGCTAATATGGGACACAGTATAGCTATAATCGGATAAGACAGGATAAAGACACTTGGTTTGGTTTCAAGACCGTCTCACAACCCTTGCACGACCCTTGCACAACCCTTGCATAACCCTTGCATAACCCATTGGGTTATAGAATGGTCTCTTGACCGTGGTTAGATGGTCGCAGCAGATTTACAGAACTAGGGGGCAAGAGGGCAAGATGGATGGAGCAGGAAGGATGGACGAAAGCAATAAAGGATGGAGAGCTGTTTTATTTGACAAAATTAAAGCTTAAATTGTGATAAATTAACCAAATTATAGGATGAACAAGCATTTTACAATTTTAATTATTTGCATAGCTTTTACGCTTTCCGGTTGTAAGAAAGACAAGCCAAAGACACCGGATGAACAGGAAGTCCCGGTTAAACTGCTTTCTAAAGTAACTGAGATATCAAATGGCGTGACGAACATAAGTACTTACACTTATGACGATAAGAACAGGATCATCAATATTAAAAAGGGCAACACCCAGGAAAACAAATATAGTTACAAAGGTGAGGAAATCGCAGCAATTGAACTCAGAAATGACAATATATCTAATAATTCGGTTTTCACTTATAGCGGAGGCAAACCTGTTAAAATAACCAGGAAATCGTATAACAGTGGTACACTTCAAAAAGAGAGTACTTATAGCTTTGCTTATTCGGGTGAACTGATCACTGACATAAACATTAGCGAAAATGGAATAATTGCGCAAAAAAGAAGAATTAAATACAAGGACAATAACATCATTGAAACTGAATCTGAATCGAATGTGATCATAAAGGTGGTAAATACTTATGGCAATAAATTCAGCCGGTTTAAAGACAGCAGACAAAAATATTATACAGGTGTTGAGTTTTTTGATAGTTTTTCTGTCAATGATCTGCTAAAAACTGTCATCATTTATCCTGACGGGGCTACTTTAACTTCAACCTACACTTATACCTATGACAGTGACGGCTATCCAATTACGCTTTCAGTTACTCATTTACATTCTGCTGCAGGTGCTGTCGGGGAATCAAAATCTACTTTTGAATATAGAAAGTGACACTATCACAAATAAATTTGTGCTGGTGGAATACAAAGGATTTATTAGATTTGGACTGGACTGAACCCTGTCCGTTTTATAAATCATTCTAATGAATAAAATTATAACATACCCTGTATTGATCGTTTTTTGTATGATCAGTGCCATTGCCGTTGGACAGGTAAAGTCCAAAGAAGGTGCATTGCTGGCCGCAAAGCCTCCAATGGGCTGGATGACCTGGAATTATTTTGCTGATAAAATCTCCGAACAAGATATTAAAGAAATGGCTGATGCGCTGGTGAATTCAGGTATGGCAAAAGCAGGTTACGATCATGTTTTTATTGATGACGGCTGGCAGGGCGGTCGCGACAATAAGAACAATATGATCCCTGACCCGCAAAAATTTCCTTCCGGAATTAAAGCACTCGCTGACTATGTGCATAGTAAAGGATTGAAACTGGGCATCTATTCTGATGCTGCCCAGCTCACATGCGCCGGCTATACCGCAAGCCTTGGATTTGAAGATCAGGATGCAAAAACCTTTGCTTCCTGGGGCATAGATTATCTGAAATACGATTATTGCGGAGCACCAGATGATGTGGAAACGGCAAAATCAAGGTATAAAAAAATGGCCGATGCACTACGGAACAGTGGAAGAGACATCGCTTTCGGGATTTGTGAGTGGGGTGAACGTAAG
>NZ_DATHGC010000333.1:0-13452 GCF_035317785.1 Pedobacter sp.
TTATAAGTTTTGATGGCAGCGGGATGAAAAATATTGATCCCGTCAGCGCCGCCGAAAGCGAGCTCCCCGGTCTTCAGCTTTACCGAGGCAATGCGGTTGAACTCCTTACCCTGCAGACCATCGTTCTCATCAAAATTTTTGAATACGATCCCCAGATCCTTTTTGTAATCAACAGAGATCCGCGACAGGCCATTGGAAGTACTCACCCAAAAGTCGCCCCTGTCATCTTCCTGGATGTCCATGATGTTATTATCCGGCAGCCCGTTTTCTACAGTATAATTGTAAAAGGTCCGGGTATCCGGATTGTAAATACTCAGCCCGTCCCGCGTGCCAATCCACAAATAACCTTTGCTGTCTTCAATAAAGCTATTGATATTGTCATTGACCAGGCTGTTGTTGTTATTGGCATTGTTGATCATCCGCACGAACTTCGTACCGCCTTTAGGCAATACATTCATACCATAGGAAGTGCCGATCCAGATGTTGTGCTTTGAATCTTCAATGACCTTAAAAACGTAGTCTGAACTGATCTGCTGATCGTGCTGACCATACCGTTTAAATTTCTTAGATCCGCGGTCAAACAGGTTCAGCCCCCCGCCCATTGTCGCGACCCAGAACCTGCCGCTTGAATCTTCGAGAAAATCCGACACTTTATTGTCACTCAGGCTCTGCGGATCGGCAGCGTTGTATTTGTAATGAACGAATTTGCCACTGTCCATATAATCAAATCCGCCGGTATAGGTTCCGATCCACAGCTTTTCAAAACGGTCAATGTAAATGGCCACTATGGCATCATGCGAAAGGCTGTTTGGGTTGCGCGGGTCATGCCTGTAGGATGTAAATTTATGGGTTTTTCGATTGTAATAAACCAGCCCCCTGCCATTGGTCCCGATCCAGATATTGCCCGCCTTGTCCTCAACCATCCTGTTGATGTCACTGTAGATCAGGCTATTTGGATCTGAAGAATGCTTGATCAGGTTGAATTTGATGATATTCGGGTGATAGAAATTGACCCCCTTTCTAAAAGTGCCGATCCATACCATGCCCAGATTATCATAGTATATGCTGGAAATGCTGTTCTGGCTCAGACTTTTGCTGTCATCTTCATTGTTCAGGATGTACCTGATACTGAAATCCTTCTTGTCAATCAGGTTGATGCCACCATGATCTGTGCCGATCCAGATATTGTCGTCCTTGTCTTGCACCACGCCGGTCACGATGTCAGAGTTGAGCTTCACATCCGGAGAGTTCTTGCTGATCTTCCTCAGTAAGTTCCTCGCGGGATCAAAAGAATAAATGCCTGTAGAAGTAGAAATGTCATAGATCCAGATCAAACCCTGTCTGTCTATGAACAGGCGGTAGGTGTCGCTCTCCCGGTTGGAAAATTTACTGGAAAGATCGATACGCTGGGTCACTGTTCCGGTGTTCTTCCTGAGCATTTCCAGCGTTCCGTCAGCATGGATCATCCAGGCATTGCCCAGACTGTCCTCCGCGAGGTCGATAACGGGACTGCCGGAAATGCTGTTGTCTGCCCGCACTTCATGGGCAATCCTTATCGTTTTTTTTGTAGCAGGATCGTACTTGTACAAGCCGGTGGCCGCAGAAACAAACCAGAAATGTCCTGATTTCCCCTTCCTCAGCAGGCGCACCACATTCTCGGGCACACCATACTTATGAAGTTCCGACTTGATGTCGTGGTTGAACAGCTCAGTGACCGGATCATAGACATCCATCCCGGCACGCGTTTCTATCCAGAGTTTCTGCTCCGGTCCTTCGGTAATGGTCCGCACATCACTGTCGCTGATGGTCGATTTGTTCTTGATCCTGTGGCGGTAGATTTTAAAACTATAGCCGTCATAACGGGCAAGTCCGGCCATTGTTCCCAGCCAGATGAAGCCTTTATTGTCCTTGTAAAAGCAGTTGACATCATTGTGGGGCAAACCGTTGTTGATGTCCAGGTGAGAAAACTGGTATTGATTGTACTGGGCAGCTGCGCCGATGCTGCAGAGCATGAACATGCACAAGTACATGAGTATTGTCAATCTTCGTTTCATCTTATGCTTCAACCTTGCAGCCCGTTTAAACCAACCTTTAAGGTACTAAAAATACTTATTTATAAATGCCCTGCAGGTCCTTCTCAAAAAGCGTGTACGGGTCGTCGTAGAATTTTTTAAAGTCAGGTACATTCGCATGCCCGGGATAGGGGGCGTAAAAATGAGTAGGACTGCGGGTGTCATTTCGCCACACCAGCACATAACAAAGCCTGATCTTATCGTTTTTCATAACCTTCAGCAATACATCGTTCCACCAGTTGGGGTTGATCAGCGATTCCAGTCCTGTTTCTGTAAATGCGGCCAGCTTTCCATTCTTTTCCGCAAAGGCCGATACAATCTGCAGTTTCTTTATGGCGGCATCGAGGTCATATTTACCATACCTGCCCATATCTCCGTAATTGTCTGTCCCTACCAGGTCTACCCATTCATTACCGGGATAACGTTCAAGATATTGCGCCTCTGTACGGAAAATATTGTCCGGTGAAAAGGCATAAATGAAATTGTGGACACCCGCCGTGTCTCTCAGATAAGCAACGGTGAATTTCCAGAGCGCCCTGAATTCATCAGGCGTGCAGTGTGTGCTTCCCCACCAGAACCAGTCGCCGTCAAACTCGTGATAAGGTCTGAAGATCACCGGTACCAGCTCCCCGTTTTTGCCTTTAAGGCTTTTTGCCCAGCCGGCCACATCCTTCAATATCGCTATATACTTGTCGTGCGCCTCTCCTCCGGGAATGATGTACTTCACCGCAGGCAATGAAACCGAATCCTTCCAGTAAAAGTCGCCTGCGGATACCGGGTTGGAAAAATGCCAGGCCACAGTAGTTACTCCGCCACGGTTGTAGGTGCCGGTCACATTTTTCCTGAGCTGCTCTTTTGTTTTTTCTATTTCTGCCCGGGGGCGGTCCGATAAACCGGAGATGTCCACACCGATCACTGCAGGGTGACTGCCCACTACGGACTTCACATCAGAACGGTCGGCATCGCCCGACCAGCCGTGGCCGTATTCAGTAGCGTGCTGATGGCCAAACAGGGTGTGTTTGGCCGATAACCCGTACAGGTTTTCAAACAAGGCCTTCGTTTCTTTGGTGGCTTTGGGATCAATGAGTTTTCGCTGTTGGGCTCCTGCAGTATGCAGTACCAGCAGGCAGAGTATCGTAAAAAGGTATTTTGTATTCATTGTATGTTAAACTTACTGATTTTTTAAAGAAGGCATCTCGTCGAGTGTGATGACATAGTTGCTGGCAAACATTTTCTTCCAGAGATCCGGGGAATTGTGGATGCTGTTGCGGGTATAATCGCCATACCAGGGCATAAACCACGACCAGGCCGCAGCATCCTTACTCAAGTTATCAACATCAGGTATAGCTCCGCATTCACTCAGTGTGATCATTTTTTTACTGCCATAAAGCGTATTCAAAGCATTGAACTCTGCAACCTGCGAGGAATGATCGCCCTGCTTATAAATATCACGCCCTACAATATCCACATAAACATCGCCCGGATACCAGGCGTCGTCACCCGGCTCGCGGGTCCAGACCCAGATCAGGTTGTTGAGCTTGTGATAATTTACCATGCGGTCATACATGAGCTGATACAGTTTCTTACAAGGCGCAGCTCCTTTGGCGCCCCACCAGAACCAGCCGCCTGCAGCCTCGTGCAAGGGCCTCCAGATCACTGGAACATTGTCTGTTTGCAACGTTTTGAGCAGTTCCGATACATAGTCAATGTCGGCCATCATGGCCTTGTACGCTGCCGATTCAGGGTCATTTATTTTTGAGACGTCAAATGTGGTTTTATCTGTATAAAATTCTTCAGTGGTCCGCAGCGGGTCCCGCCAGTGCCATACCATTACAGGAATCCCATTCTTCAGCCAATAGGCCTTAGCGTCTTTTACCGGTGCTTTATTGTCGTACCAGGCATAGCCCCGGTTGCAGTGCATAAAATCGAGGCCGATGATCGCCGGCTCTTTTCCGGTTTGCTGTTTCAGCCAATCCGTCTCATCAAAGCTATTGAGGGTCATTACCCCGGAAATGATCTTCTTACCATAATTTTCCCTCAGGAACTGGTAGAGTTTATTGGCCTCAACACTTGCATTGGGGGTAACCAACCCAGCATTGATATGGAAACGTTCTTCCGTAATCCCGGGTCCCGGCTTTTCTTCCGCTGTTGTACCCTGTTTTTTACAGCCCAGTAAAAGGATGCAAAATATACCCGGAACAAACAGCATCCTTAGCATTGCGTTGATGTTCATATTTATATTGGTTAGCGACAATGAATCCGTAAAAGTATCACCACCGCCATTCCTGAATGCTAAAAAATGGGGTTCCAAATGTTAAGCCTGAATCAGATCCACGAACATTTACATCCTGCTAACATTTCATCTTTATAAAATTCAAACCCTATTGTGTAACTTTGCATCATGATCGCACTTCCGGTTGTTTCAGAAAATCCAGTACAACGCAAACCAGATTGGCTTAGAGTAAAGCTTCCTGTAGGTAAAGAGTATGCACAGGTACGCAGTTTGGTGGACACGCACAAGCTCCATACCATTTGTGAAAGCGGTAACTGCCCCAATATGGGCGAATGCTGGGGCGCCGGTACGGCTACCTTTATGATCCTGGGCAACATCTGTACCAGGTCATGTTCATTTTGTGCTGTGGCCACCGGCAGACCGCTGGCTGTAGACACTGACGAACCCAGCCGTGTAGCCAATTCGGTAAAACTGATGCAGGTAAAACACTGCGTGATTACCTCTGTAGACCGGGATGACCTGAAAGACGGCGGGTCCATCATCTGGGCAGAAACCTTACAGGCCATCAGAAGAGAAAGTCCGGAAACGACGCTGGAAACCCTGATCCCCGATTTCAGGGGAATATGGGACAACCTCTACCGTGTACTCGAGGAGAGACCCGAAGTCATGTCCCACAATGTGGAAACCGTAAAACGCCTGACCAAACAAGTACGCATTCAGGCCAAATATGACAGGAGCCTCGAAGCTCTGAAACGCATATCTGAATTCGGACTGAGAACCAAAACCGGGATCATGCTGGGCTTAGGTGAAACTGAAGACGACGTACTGGAAGCCATGGACGACCTGGTCGCCAACGGAGTCCACATCCTGACCCTCGGACAGTATTTGCAGCCAACAAGAAACCATCACCCGGTAGTGGACTGGATTCATCCTGACCAGTTTGCAAGATACAAAGAGATAGGTCTCTCCAAAGGATTGAGGTATATAGAGAGCGGCCCGCTGGTCCGTTCTTCCTATCATGCTGAAAAGCACCTTTTTGACATGTAATCCGTTTTTCTTAGAGCTTCTGTGTTTATTTTTGGCCTCACTGAGTAAAAAAACAAATGCACCTTTGTTGTTGTTCTAGTTTCTGTATATTAGCAATCCATTGACAGCAACTAAAAAAATATCTCTCCCGGAAGAAGAGCTGGTGCGTAAACTGAAAGCTCAGGATACCATCGCTATTCAGGCCCTGTACGACATGTACTCGGGAGCGCTGCTTGGGGTTATTTCAAGGATTGTTCCCCAAACGGAAGTTGCTGAAGACCTTTTACAAGAGACTTTCATTAAGATCTGGAACTCTGCCATTAGCTATGACAGCGGGAAAGGACGGCTGTTTACCTGGATGATGAACATTGCGCGCAATTTGTCCATAGACAAGCTGCGTTCCAAAGATTTCAGAAACGCGGGGAAAAACCAGGACATAGAAAATAACGTAGATTTCATTGACTCGCAAAAAGAGATTACTTTTAACGCGGATCTTCTGGGACTAAAGGATATGGTGACCGCCCTGAAGCCGGAATTTAACAGTGTATTGAATATGGTGTATTTTAAAGGATATACCCATGTAGAGGCAGCAGAAGAATTGAATTTACCATTAGGCACGGTTAAAACCCGTATCAGGATGGCCATTATGGAATTAAGAAAGCATTTTAATTAAAGTGGAAGAAGGAAAAGCATATATTGAATCAGGCATACTTGAACTTTACGTTCTGGGGCAGTTAACTGCGCAGGAACAAGCTGAAGTTGAAGCAATGGCGGTACAATATCCTGAAGTAAAACAGGAGATTGACGCGATTGAACGTGCTATGGAACAATATGCAGTGGCACAGGCAGTGCAACCGGCAGAAGGACTGGATCAGAAGATCCTAACCAGGATCACCTGGGGAAAACAAAATACACCGGGCACGCCCGAAATACCTGCAAAAGAAACCGGTAAAGCTCAGGAAGCAAGAATAGTCCCTTTAAATAAGCCTATCGACTACGAAACCAGGATCAGAACATTGCGCATTGCACTGGTCGCCTGCGTTGCATTACTTGTAGTGAGCGCAGTAGCCTTATTTTCCGCGCACACCGAACTGGGCAGTGCAAAAGTTCAAATCGCCGAATTAAGCCAGGACAAAGAAAAGTTTACCACCACAGTAAACTTCATGAAGCAAACCAATGCCGAATTGCAGAAGATTGCCGACATGACCACCGATCCGAACTGGAAATTTGTGAAACTGGCAGGTACCCCTATGGACCCGGAGGCCAGCATGATGGTTTACTGGCATACTACAGGTAAACATGTGATGATGGACAACAGCAAAATGAAGCTTCCCGCAACAGATAAAGCGCATCAGTACCAGCTTTGGGCTTTGGTAAACGGTAAACCTGTTGATCTTGGTGTGTTTGATGTCAAAGCCGGCAGCTCACAAATACTGATCAGCATGAAGGACATTGCATCTGCACAGACTTTTGCGGTGACCCTGGAGAAACGCGGCGGAAGTCCAAGTCCTACTATGACCCAGATGATCGTAGCGGGTAATGTGGCGATCTAACCAAAAAAATCTTTTATAGTCTTCGGTAGCTGCAGGGCAAGCTGGGATGCGCTAACATTAAAGTGTGTATTCGCCAGCTGATCTCCCGCCAAACCATGAAAGTAACAGCCCAATATTGCTGCATCCCTGGCCGTATAATTCTGAGCGACATAAGCGGTAATGATCCCGGTCAGTACATCGCCCATCCCGCCCTGCGCCATTGCCGGGTTGCCCGTAGGGTTGATGTAAACCGCCCCCTCAGCATCAATCACAAAAGTATACCGGTTCTTCAGAACAATCGTTATTTTACGCTTCCTGGCCTGTTCAACCGCAGTTTGAATGCGGTCCCACCAGTTCTCCTGCTCCCCAAACAGCCGGTCAAATTCCTTAACGTGCGGTGTCAGGATACTGTCTTTGGCCAGATGCCTGAAGTGTTGGTTATTTTTCGCCAGAAGGCTCAGCATATCGGCATCCGCAATAACCGGCTGCTTTGATGCCCGCAAAGCTTCTATAAGGGTTAAATCTTTCCAATTGCCGCCAGCAGCCGGAAGCAAACCAGGGCCAATGGCAATTGCATTATAGCGCTTAAAGTCCTTTGCCTGATCTAATGATTTTCTGTCCGCATACATCACTTCCGGAAGTAAGGTATTCAGGGCCGTCAACCCGCTTTCGGGAATAGCAGCGGTAGTCAATCCCGCACCGGCATGCAGGCATCCCATAGCACACAGCAGCGCTGCACCCATAGTCTCGGCTGCACCGGCTATGATCAAGGCATGGCCATAACTGCCCTTATGGCTAAACGGCTCCCTGGATTTGAACAAAAGCTTAATGTCTTCAGGGCTGATCATCCGAAAATCACCCCAAGCTTGCATACCCGCTGCAACAGCTGCAGAAGCAGGGGCTGAGGCATCAGGCAAAAAATCATTGAGCTTAGCTTTCATTTTATTTCAGTCCCATCTCTTTTTTCAAAAACTTGCCGGTCAGGCTGATTGGGTTTTGGATCAGGCCCTCTGGCGTACCTTCAAAAATGATCCTGCCCCCACCGGCACCACCTTCCTCACCCAGATCAATGACCCAGTCGGCCACCTTCACCACGTCGAGGTTATGCTCGATCACCAGCACCGTATTTCCTTTGTCAACCAGCTCGTTCAGTACCCCCAGCAACACATTAATGTCTTCAAAATGCAAGCCGGTAGTCGGTTCATCCAGGATGTAAAATGTACTGCCGGTATCTTTTTTAGAAAGCTCCGTAGCCAGTTTCACCCGCTGTGCCTCCCCGCCCGACAGGGTAATGGACGACTGTCCGAGCGTAATGTATCCCAGGCCCACGTCTTTCAGTGTTTTGATCTTGCGGTAAATGACCGGCATGTTTTCAAAGAATTCACAGGCGTCTTCAATGCTCATGTCCAGTACATCACTGATGGATTTGCCCCTGTAGCGTACTTCAAGGGTTTCCCGATTGTATCTTTTGCCCTGGCATTCCTCACAGGGCACCTGCACATCAGGCAGGAAGTTCATTTCTATCACCTTCATACCGCCACCCTGACAGGTCTCGCAGCGGCCGCCCTTTACGTTAAAAGAGAAACGGCCGGGCTTATAACCCCTGATCTTTGCCTCGGGCAACTGCACATATAAATTCCTGATGTCTGAAAACACGCCCGTATAAGTAGAGGGATTTGACCTCGGCGTACGCCCGATAGGTGCCTGGTCGATTTCAATTACCTTATCAATTTCCTTCAGTCCGCTGATCTTTTCATAAGGCAAGGGATGTTTTTTGGCCCGGAAAAAATGATGGTTCAGGATCGGATAAAGCGTTTCCGTGATCAGACTGGATTTACCGCTTCCAGATACACCAGTTACCGTAATGAATTTTCCCAGGGGAAAATCTACCGACACATCTTTTAAATTATGACCGCTGGCCTTGATGATAGAAAGCTTATGGCCATTGCCTTTCCTTCGTTTTTTAGGCACCTCGATAGACTTTTGGCCATTCAGATAGGCAGCGGTAAGTGTACCTGATTTAAGGATCTCGGCGGGGGTGCCCTGCGCCACGATCTGCCCGCCATGCACACCTGCAGCCGGACCAACATCGATTACATGGTCGGCCTCCAGGATCATTTCTTTATCATGTTCTACCACCAATACTGTATTTCCAAGGTCCCGGAGGTTCTTCAAAGCATGGATCAGCCGTTCATTGTCACGCTGGTGCAGGCCAATGCTCGGCTCGTCAAGAATATACATCACATTCATCAGCTGCGAACCGATCTGTGTAGCCAGCCTGATCCGCTGTGCCTCGCCTCCCGAAAGGGTACGCGCAGTACGGTCGAGCGACAAATAATTCAAACCCACGTCGCTCAGAAAACCAAGCCTGGCCCTGATCTCTTTCAGGATCTCTCTGGCAATGGTATTCTGTCTTTCACTCAGCCTGCTTTCCAGGTCTACGTACCAAAGTTTCAGACTGCTGATGTCCATTTCAGACAGTTCAAAAATGTTCTTGCCATCTATTTTAAAATGCAGGCTTTCTTTTTTCAGCCTCGCCCCATTGCAAACCGGACAAGTTTTGAGCTTACGGAAAGCCTCCATATCATCAGATGCTCCTTCACTTTTACGCTCCTGCTGTTCCTCGAGCAATTTGATGATGCCGTCAAAAGTGATCTGGTAATTCTGTACATTCCATTTGTTGTACTCCACTGCAACACTCAGCAGTTCATGCGTTCCATTCAAAATGATACTCACGTTTTCCTCACCCAGCTTTTCAATCGGAGTGGATAAAGAAAAGTTATATTTTTTGGCCAGGGCCTTCAGCACCTGGAACATCCATACATCCCGGTATTCACCTAAGGGGGCAAGCCCGCCATTGATGATGCTGAGTTTCGGGTTCGGAATTACAGAATCTCGGTCGATTACAAAGATATAGCCCAGACCGTCACAATTCTCGCATGCTCCGTAAGGCGAGTTGAATGAGAAACTATTGGGCTGAGGCTCATCATAAGAAATCCCTGTAGTCGGGCACATCAGGAACTTACTGAAATGAGAAACATTGTTTTCTTTATCACTGATCTTGATGATCCCCTTTCCCAGGCGCATGGCTGTTTGCAGAGAATCCTGCAGGCGTTTGACGTCCTTACGGTCTACCAGCAGGCGGTCTACTACGATCTCAATGTCATGGATCTTGTACCGGTCTACCTGCATTTTAGCGGTAATGTCCTGGATTTCCCCGTCAATCCGCACCTTCACATAGCCTTGTTTGCGGATCTGCTCAAAAAGCTCCCGGTAATGACCTTTACGCCCTTTAACAACAGGCGCCAGGATATTGACCGCCATATCGCCGTATTTGTTAAAAATATTATTCAGGATCTGGTCCTCGCTCATTCGCTCCATCTTTTCTCCCGTATTGTAGGAAAAAGCATCAGCAGTACGTGCATAGAGCAGGCGCATAAAATCATAGATCTCGGTGATGGTACCCACAGTAGAGCGTGGATTTTTGCTGGTCGTCTTTTGCTCAATGGCAATGACGGGGCTCAGTCCCGAGACCTTGTCCACATCAGGTCTTTCCATGCCGCCCATGAACTGGCGTGAATAGGCACTGAAAGTTTCCATATAACGGCGCTGCCCTTCTGCATAAATAGTGTCAAAAGCCAGAGAGGACTTGCCACTGCCGCTTAAACCGGTAATGACCACCAGCTTATTTCTGGGAAAGGAAACGTCTATATCTTTGAGGTTGTGCACCCTGGCTCCGTATACTTCTACATCTTTTTGCTCGCCCAGGTCTATGGTATTTTTGCTCATATATTCTAAAAAACAGGATTGGTTGCCAGGAAATTAAGGTAACAATTTTCTGGCCACAAAGGTAAATCATATGTTTCGCTTTTACCAGACTATTGTCGTCTCATTTTCAGTCGGATGACCGGTACATACCAGAACCCGTCCTGCTGCTATTTCATCGTCGACCAGCACTTCATTGTAGTCCATGCGCACATGGCCTTTTGTACAATTAGCCGTACAAGTACTGCAGATGCCGGCCCGGCAACTGTAAGGAATGTCAATGTGGTGGTTCAGCGCCGCCTGCAGAATCGTCTGGTTGTAGGGTACGGCTATCCGGTATTCCTGCCCTTTTAATTTTAAAACGACACTATACGTTGAGGTATCTTTTACCACCTTTTCCGTCATGTCATCTTCATCAACCTCATCTTCAGGCAGAACAAATGTCTCTCTTTTGATCTGGGAGATGTCAAATCCCAGTTCCAGCAGCTTGATCCGGCAGGTCACCATATAATCGACCGGTCCGCAGGTATAAAACAAGGCCTCCGCCCGGTCGTACTCCAGGTATTCCTTTACGATCTTTTCGATCAGGAACACATTGAGCCGCGCCATCAGCAGGTTTTTGGCTCCGCTGGAAACATAAATGATCCTGAAACGACCAGGAAATTGTTCCTGCAGCAGGTTCAGCTCTTCATAAAACAAAGTCTCCTTTACCGACCTGCTGCTGTAAATGAGGACAATTTTAGATTGCTGCTCTGTACATAAAGCGGTCTTGATGATGGAAAACAGCGGGGTAATGCCCACCCCTGCCCCAAAAAGGAATACCGTTCTTTTCAATAAAGCCTGCGGCTGATAAGTAAACAAACCATTTGGGGGCAGCGCCGTCAGTACATCGCCGACCGAAGTTTTATGGTGCAAAAACCTGGAGATCTCACCATTTTCTACCCTTTTGATGGCTATGGATAAGGGCTCGTCTACATCCGGAGAACTGCAAAGCGAGTACGACCGCCTCAGCTCCCTGCCATGGATCTGGAACACCAGGGTCAGGAACTGACCCGCCAGGTATTGCGGTTTAACACCATCCGGAACAGCAAACGTAAGGACAAGTGTCTCACCAGGGGTGTATTTCATATCCGTTATGCGCAGCCTGATCAGTTCCATAGGCTGCCAAAATAATAAATTATGACGGATTTAATCCGCAAAATATACACAAAACAAAAAGCCGCTCTGATTAAATCAGAACGGCTTTCCCCAATGTCAACGTCTCTTATTTGTGTGTGTTTAAAATCTTACTGGTATGCCTTAAATGTACTTTCAGCTTTATAAGCCAAAAGCGTTCTTGGCGCCCGGTAACCGTAACGTACCGGATCTTCTACGATCTCTTTCATAGAAATCAGCTTGTATACATAGCCGGCAGTTTCACGGTTTAGCTTCATTTTGAAGTAATTGTCCTGATTCTGACGGTCTATTTGTCTTTTCATATGGTTATCACCCACATTATATGCGGCCGCAACCAATGTCCAGCTGTCAAAAATCCCGTAAAGTTCTTTGATGTATTTTGCTGCCGCGATGGTCGATTTGCGCAAATTCTTACGTTCATCCACCTTCGAATTGACCTTTAATCCGTAGGTACGTGCGGTACCCGGCATAAACTGCCAAAAACCTGATGCGCCTTTAGGTGAAGTACCTTCCTTCAAACCGGATTCTACCAGGGGGACGTATTTAAAGTCCTCAGGTATACCGTATGCAGCAAGTATGGGTTCTATCACAGGAAACCATTCTGCCGCTTTTCTATGTAGGCGATTGGTGTGCAGACGACCGTAACTGAATGCAGAAAGCCATGTCTTCATCTTGCGCTCTACCCTGACATCCCCTAACGGGAGTGTCTCTTCTGCGAAATTTAACTGGGCCATAAGAGATAATGGCACCGGATTTTTTGTTGTTATTATTGTATCTTTTATTGACGTTGTTTTGTCATCTTCCGATTGACTTTTTGCTTCGTGGGGCATGTTGTAAGCAAACACTTTTGCCATAACCAGTAATGCAATTATTACCGTACATGTTATTATGTGTTTCTTTATCATTTTCCTCCTTTTTTTGGTTAATAATATAAAACGCTGCAAATGTACGTTATATTAACCTTATTATCAAGCAATTACGAAATTACCTGCAAAAATCGCAGTTTAAACTACTGTAAGACATGATTTTTTAGTGCCTCAGAATGGCCGGGTTTTGTGCCTTATTGTTGCTTCACAATTAAAGGCATCTTCACACTTTCTTCACACCTTGTTTCACAGCAAAGCCACAAACAGGTACCTTTTTGTGAACAGAATGTGTCTAATGTGTGTCTGAGGTGAGGACTTGCCATACACCATACCTAAGTTTTACTTAAGGGGGTCTGCAGCGAGGTCAATTGGAGAGTTAATTGCTAATATATCGAATTTTGCCTAACTTTGCCAACCCGCATAATTTTGCGGCTAATAGCGTATCATGACAAAAGACAACAACAGGAACAGTCGGGATGACAAGTCCAAGCCGGGAAACCGAAGCACAACTGGCAGAAAGCCAAGTGGAACAGAGAGTTCATACAAGGGCAAAAGCAAGTTTGACGACAAAGAAGGGAAAGATAAAAAATTTGGGGGAGCAAAGGATTTTAAACCCCAGGCAGCGAGAGCTGGCGACAGTAAAGACTTTAAACCAAGACCGCCAAGAGACGGTGACAGCAGGGACTTTAAACCAAGAGAGAAAAGAGAGGGAGACGCAAGGAGTTTTAGACCAAGAGCGGAGCATGACGGCAAAGATTTCAAACCAAGAGCGGCAAGAACAG
>NZ_DATHGC010000334.1:0-21368 GCF_035317785.1 Pedobacter sp.
TTCCTGCTTCATTCGTCCCATAATATATGCTGTATTATCGGCTCCGTTACTTGATGGAGCAACAGTATTTACATATTGCAGATCGTCAATATTCCGGGCATAGTTGAGCTGTCCAGTGAGAAGAACATGATTCCCTAACCGGAAAATCATACTGGGATGTAATTCATTATAGCTTGTCTCCTGACCTAAAAAATGCCGGCCAATATAATTTAATCTGAACACCACTTTTTTAGCACGATCCGTGTTAAAGGTCGCGTTTGTTTCAAAGTTGGGATTATACCTCATGTCCGGCCCGCCTCTTAGTCTGCGGCTATCAACCGTATTCCAGCTATATGATTCTTTCACATCCATTTCAAACCGGCGTTTAATACTCAAACTGCGCCAGCGGAGCGCGACACCATTATTTGTCGGGTTCCCCCCATAGTTCCAGACATTTTTCTGAGTCAGATTGATTCCTGCAAATCTGAAAGGCCCCCAGGGATCTGTTTTTCGAAGCACAACCTCGGTTTCGTTCGACTTGAAATCAGATTCTCTGAGGTATCCCACATCATTTAAGTCAAATCCCGGTGATGACCAGCTAAAGGTCTCCGAGAAATTCCATTGGGCATTTCCCTTCTTACCCAATTTTATATAACCTCCTGTACCTTGCAACGTATTTTTACCGGGATCAAGATTCAGATATTCAGCCCCTGATTCTCTATGAAAATAGTGGGTCGCGTTCATCTTTTTATTTAATATAGCCTGTTGAGAACCGTGCAAGGTGCTAAACATGCTTTTGGCATCTATATAGTAAAGACGATTGGCAAAATACTGTGTAAAGTCAATCCCTGTTGTAAATGCATTGTCAATCATTGCATCCTTTAAATGATCTTTTCCGAGATTTCGATTTACAGACGTAACCATGGCACCTAACAATGTATTTCCTTCCCAATTCTTCTGAACCCTTGCTACTGTGTAATTAGTTAATGGTTCGGTCACCTCTCTATCGTATACCCCATTACGGGTAACCCCAGACGATGTTTGAGCGGTAACACTCTCCAAAACGCCAATCGTTACTCCCTTTCGATTTGTACCCGTCAACTTTAAAGCGCCAATGATCGGTATGAAAGTTGGAGAACTTGCATAATTTTCAATATTGTCTATATCCTGAGGACGATAAGAAGGCATTGCACCTATCCTTCGGGAATAGAACATCATCCCATCCTCATTGTTATTAAATTCCAGAATGTGCTTTCCCTCCAGGAAAAAAGGTCTTTTCTCATCGTAGAATATTTCATATGCGGACAGGTTCATCACAGAAGGATCCAACTCCACCTGCCCATAATCGGGATTGATCGTCAAATCCATCGTAAAATCGCTCAGCGCTGCCTTAACACCCAAACCGGCACTCCCTGCCCAGGTACTTCCTTTCTGAAAAGGGCTATTGGGTATTATAGGTTCGTTGATATATTTGCCCATCACATGGGGTAAGAACTCTATTCCTCTGGGCTTTGGCAAATCGGTCATTCCATGCATTTCCCCAAAAGAAAAAACATGACCATTATTCTTTATCGGTATCAAACTCCAATTCTGAACCTCGTTATTTTTACGGATAATGCGCCGTACGTGTAATCCCCAGATCCCATCTGTATTTTTCTGGTTATATCTCAACTGACTGAAAGGAATGCGAAGTTCTGTCGTCCAGGAAGAATCTGTCAGGTTAGCATGTGTTCGCCCCTCCCACACAGCGTTCCAACTTAAATTTACCGAGAGTTTATCGGTAACAGTGAGGTCCGTCTTATTTCCTCCTAAATTGATGTTAAATTCCGGGGCTACGCGATAATCATGGTAGGTATCAAATGCAATGCTGATCAGATCGCCATTACTATTGTCATCTCTGTTTCCAATAAAAGCATTCATATTCTCGGGATGTTCATCTTTACAATAAACGCCTATATAAATATTTTCATTGTCGTAGAAGATCTTCATTCGTGTCCAGGATCCTGTATATACACGTTCAAAGGGAATAACTTGCGAGAACTTTTCAGACCACTCCCCTTGATTCTGCCATATGGCTTCGTCCAGTTCACCATCCATCCGTGGCCGTTCTCCAGTAAGTTTTGTGACATTATATTTTCGTTTATAGGCATCAACGAAAGAGACTACTTCTTTCCGGCTGTCCTGAGCCTGGCATACAAAATGGACAAGCAGAAAAAATAGAAAAGCGCAATATTTCATAATCTTGCCAAGCTATGAAATTCAGGTAACCAGAGGACAGTCCTTTCGAAAAAGTTACAAGCTATAATTCGCGTGTCCAAAATCTTCCATTAGCTTCCTTATGGAAACAATCTGTCTAAAGCATCCTAACAAATAGTAACTTTAAGCACCTACAGAGTTTCACAATATTATTATTGGGGTTGAATTCCATTTTCTAATTACTGCCTGTTAAATATTGTGATATCAATTTTATTTCAAAACATTGTATCTGATGTGTGTCACCATGTTGGTTCCACTTACTTCAATTGGTTCGAGCTTGAGATTCGGCACTTTTTCAAAAAGTCGTGAACCGGCACCAATCGTAACTGGAGCGATATGCAACCACAACTCATCAATGAGTCCGGCAGCCAGGTACTGATTGACAGTATTTGCCCCTCCCATGATCTTTACATTCCGATCTCCTGCCGCGTGTACCGCCTGTCTCAATGCTGATTCTATTCCGTCTGTTACAAAATGGAATATCGTTCCACCTTCCATTTCTATTGGTGCGCGTTCATTGTGGGAGAGTACAAAAACCGGGGCATGATACGGAGGATTGTCGCCCCACCATCCTTTCCATTCCGGTTGGTCTCTTCTGTCTTTAGGTCCAAACATATTACTGCCCATAATAAACGCGCCTGCATCAAGAATAGCATCTATCTCTTTTTTATGTCTATATTTTTCCGGCTCAGAAAACATCCAGCGATCCAGCAAGTCTGAATCGAAATTATCGCCAAATGGTTTCTCAAAGCTTTGATTATAGCCGGCAGCATACCCATCAAGAGAGATTGTTAGTCCACTTGTTACTTTTGTTGTTTTCATATTGCCCTTTATTTTTTAATGTGTGGTTCGTTTTAACTATTAATTGTATTGCTTTTTCAAAGTGAGATTCAATGATTTCAATTAAGATAAAATTATGCTTTATATCATCTATCCGAGCGTTATAACAAACATTCTAATCTTCTTTTTTCAGGAATGCGATGTTTGTGACTTTATAATTCAATGCGCTCGTAGTACCGGCGGTCACATCAATAGTAACACCTGTTATTTTGCCTGCCATGGATGATGCGAGAAATACCGCTGTATTGGCTATATCTTCCATAAGCGGAAGCTGTTTTAACATGGTATCATCCTCCAACTTTTTGAGAAATCCTTTTACTTCATCTCCGCCTGTCTCTAAGGCTTCCTTAAATGGTCTCGAATCTGGAGATCCCGCCGAGCGGATATTCACTACACGAATACCATAAGGACCCAATTCCGATGCAAGGTTGCGGGAAAATCCTTCAACCGCGTTACACGCCGGTCCAAATCCGCCTACATTGGCATATCCTATCCCTCCTGGCGTAGCAGTAAGTGAAAGAATTACGCCAGATTTATATGTTTTCATCGCTCTCCCCGCTGCTGTCGCTGTTATAAACTGTGTTTCTAATGCAATGTTTATTGGACGCATAAAATCCTCCAGAGCCATATCTGTTAGCGGAATGTCCTGTGTGTCCTGCCAGCCTATCGCATTAAATGAGATATCAACAGATCCTGCTGTGCGCAATACTGAATTTATATGGTCATTTACCGTTTTTTCATTTCTGGCGTCTACCTGGTCAATAGAAACCTTCCCTCCTGCCGCTTCAATTTTACTCGCTGTTCTTTCTAAGCTCTCCAGTTGATGACCTGTGAGGAATACATGCGCACCTGCCCCGGCAAGCGCACTGGCAACAGCACCTCCAAGAGATCCGCCAGCGCCATATATAATTGCATTTTTATTTTGTAATAACATAATCTAGGTGTTTGTATTCAAATTTGTAATAAAATATCTTTTTATATGCTGTCCGGTCATGACAAAATATAGGGTCGTTTGCGACAGCATGAAATTTCAAAACTGATATTCCACCCTCACTGCATATACACTATCTGAGATTCTTTTCCTACCATCTCCGATAAAAGAAATTTATTCATCAAGATCATGCTTTCTGCATCCACGTTTGAAACCATGCTCAGTATGCTACATTCGAAATGTTTCCACCTGGTAGTCATTCTTAAATCCGGCATTATCAAAAACGATACAACTCTTACTTAGCCAGTTAATAAATGTTAAATTGCAATGGTAAATTTGGCGAGGTCATTTTTATTTACTTATTTCAGGAAAACGAACTCACATGACAAAGAACATTCTGATAGCGTTGCTACTAATTATAGCACTGGGCTGTAAAAAAAATAAATTCAGCGATGACGACACCAACCTTTATAACTGGAAAAGAGATTTGTACAGATCGTCAGTGGAAAAGGAAAAACCTGCCATGTTTTATTCCAGAGAAGGAAAGATTGAAACAAATCAGAATGCGATCTTTGTAAGCTCAGACTTTGTTGTTTTGACCGAGTACCGTAAAGATAAACAACAAGACAGCATCTTTAAGGCTAGTGGTAAAATGCTGGTTTATAAGTATGAGAAATTGGAAAGAGTCGAAGAATAAATTTATACCAACAGCGATACCTATAGAACTCATCCCTTCCTTTTCTTAGCCGCTTTTGCCTGAGGATTAAACTGAAGGCACAAGTCAACCCAGTACGCCAAATCCCTGCCCCCGTTGATATCGGCTAATGCTACATACACAAAATCTTTGCTGGCACGCCCGTTCATCACCATTTGCCGCGCAGTGCCTTTTTCCAGCTCCTCCACCACCCGGTCATGGCCGACTCTACAAAGCAGGTCTTCCTGGTTTACACAAACGCACATCTTACCATTAACCAGGAAACAGTGTCCGCTGAACATGGTCTTTTCTTCCACATCGGATTCATTGACCAGCAGTTCCCTCACCTGGTCTGCTACCTGCTCATTGATTACTCTTTTCATATCAGCTATTGTTACCGCTAATTTACATATTGGAAAGCAATTGCTCTGCCCATTCGTTCTAAAAATCAGTCTGTTAAATAAATTCTCACTTACCATTTAACGTTGGCAGTAACTTTCCATAATTTTGCTCGTACTAACAAAGACTTCGATGGGGATCAACCCATTTTTGACATTTTGATGAGGATGAACAGGTCGCAAAAAATGGATAGAAGCAACCGATGCCATCGGTAAATCTTAAGATATATTAACTGATGTAGCCTTTCTGAATAACTGAGAGAACGAGTGGTGCGATAAAGATTGCAAGCCAGATTATCCAGCATGCAAGCCTGCCTGATCTTTTGTTCATAGGATGGTTTTCAAATTCTTCAAAAATCAGGCGATACTTACCGTTAGCGATCAGCACCCTTTGCATCAAAGCTGCAATCGTGATGAACAGCGCGGCCATAATCAATCTTACATAAGTACCAATTCCATTATAATTGGGATAGAACATCAATAGAACAAAACTAACAGCACTTACTATTGTCATAGTAATGATAAATAACCCCCTGTATTCGGGAATCCAGCTTTCCGGTTTATCCTTGTAAAAGTAAAGGAAAGAGAAATAATAGAATCTGAGGTATTTCATACTAGTTGTTAAAAATAATAAACAACATACTGATAAACAATAGACTGAACTGATATAAGCTAGCGCTACCGGATCTATGCGCTATATACCTACCGACAAACATCCTGGTACAAAGTAATGATCTCCTTAGTGACAAGCTCTGGGTTTTGCTTAAAAACATAGTGACCTGTATTGGTTGCCAGTATATATTTTCTATTCTTTCCTTCCAAACCAAACGATTTTAAGCAGTTTTTCCATAATAGGCTGTCCGCACCCTGATATGGTGGATGGTCAGAGCCAATTACAGTAATGGGCACATTAAGCTTCGGCGCTGCTTCACGCATTTTTTGATTGGTGATTTCGTAGTTGGACAATAAAAAATACACCCCGGGCCGCTCTTTCTTAAAAGTCGCGAGTTGTGAGCTATACGATCCTAGTATTTCTTTCGTTTTTTGTACTGTCATAAAACAAGGTGTATTAACATCAATGAAAACAGCTCCCTTTACCTTAGTTGGATTTCGGGCTGCGAAAACCATTGAATAACTTCCTCCCAGTGAATGGGCAACCAAAAAGCAACTTTTATCAAAGCCTAATTTCTTTAACCCCGTTTCCAGTTTTTGAACCTCACTTATGATATTTAATCCTGATGTATCTATCCCGCTTTTCCCAAATCCAGCCCGGTCATAAGTAACAAGCGGTGCATTTAGCTTTTTACGAAGATCACCAACTAATGGTTGCCATACACTTCCATCATCGCCCCCGCCGGATTCAAAGACTACAGGTGTTCCGATTCCTTTAATGACATGAAAATGCAGCTTATATCCCCCGACATCAACCAATGTGTCGATTTCCTGAGCCTGCATGGTCATCGTAAAAAAAACAAACCATAGCAGGACAGTTATAATTTTAAATCTCATAGATCCAAATATGCATCAATTTTACTTTATATGCTTCATTCTCTTCTGCAAGCTCCTCGGGTGTTAGTAATGGTAGTCCCAATAAATATCAGCGAACAAAGTTTATCTTTTAATATACATTTTTGGCTTTACCTTTATCAAAGCTTAAGAACCCATGATAATATTAAAACCCGTTGAATCGATCAACCCGCGTATTCCCCCACCCCTACAGCCTAAATCGGGAAGCCACAAAGCATCTATGCGTCTACTGGAAAAATCTGGTTTCCACCTGGAGGTCATCATCAAATCCGGCATTATCAAAAATGATGTGGTGATGGATGAATACTTGTATATATAAAAAAAGCCCTTTCTTAAAAAAGGGCTTTAAATGAGACTGACCAGATTTTTGTCCTGCCTTTTACAGCTCTCGTTTACCATCTTCATCTCCATGATGTTCCCGAACATAATAATGCTTGTCAAACCAAATGTCAAACTCGATACTTTCTGAGTTTGTAAAAACTTTCCTTGCATTTACTGAGCATTTATTTTGTGTAAACGCCTCAGGATTTTCCGGAACCGGTTGCCCAATAATTTCATTTGTAATTCAACCCGAATTAACGCTATCCTGATCAAAGCCGAGCAAACTAACCAGCTATCTTAAACAGTATTTAGTGTGAATAGTGTTGAACATTGTATATTTCAACAAAACAAAAGTATCCACTCAATTTCGGACCAAACCAGCCATCAATTGACTACCGAGTGTAATACTGGCACCATATTTATTCATATCAGCATGTATCAATTAACTACCTTATGCGTTTACCGAAAGCATTTAGACTTTTAGTTTTGTTCAATATCCTCACCTTGCTCATGATGGCAAACCAGGTAAGTGGACAGAACTTAATCACGAAGGACTTCATGCAAATTGACCTCAGTTTCTTCCAGGGATCGGCTCCTAAAAACAGCCCTTACGCAAGCATGACCTTTATCGATTACGACTACCAGTTCGCTGTAGAAAGCAATTCACGTACGGGTGAAGTAAAAGTTAACCTTACCGTCAACATAGCACCTAACAGCACCAAAAGCTATTTAGACGTTTCCCGGGTGCATAAGAACGATATTGATCGGCTTGTGAATCATGAACAAGGACACATCATCATAGGATTTATCATTGGAAAAAAAGTCGAAGATGAATTGAATGCCTGTCGTTACACCAGGAACTATAAGGAGGAGATCCGTACTAACTATCAAAAATTCTACTCCAGGTACGAGAAAATACAGCTCGAATACGACAAGCAAACTCGCCACGGGGCGAATCTCGAAGCCCAGGAACACTGGAATAAAAAGCTGCGTGTATATCTTGATAAGTTAAGTTAAGACTGCCTGGCGTCAATGCTCATTTTTCCAGATTCTTTTCATGGAGATCAGTTTCCGGGCGCCACTCCTATTTTCCAGAATAGCCTCACCTGCTTCATAAATCATACCGTATATAATTTTAGCATAATTCATGTCTTTATCAAATACAAGAGTGCCTATTGAGAAGTAAGTTAAAGGTCTACTAAAGCCTCTCGATTTCTTCAATCGTAAGTCCAGTGGCTTCTATGATAAGATCTACAGAAATCTGCCTGCCTTTTAATACGGCAGCAGTTTCAAGGGCTTTTTTATGTTTACCTTTAGCCTCCCCAATTTCTATACCTTGTTCTAAGCCTTGTTCTAAGCCTTGTTCTAAGCCTTGTTTTAAGCCCTCTTCTCTGCCCTGCTCAGCAGCATAATCCCTAACATTCTTGTTGTCCCACTTGTATTTCAAACTTGCATTATACATATCTCTCTCCTTTCTCGTTAAGTTGGCGTATTTGGCCAGGTTAAATAACTGATCAAATTCCGGACCGGATAAATATTCCGGACGTTTTTCAAATTCTGTTAAATGCTTTAAAGCATACAACCATTTATCCAGTTCCGAATGTAAAGCATCAGGGCCTTTAACAAAGTTAAGCATCTCTATGAATATAAAGTTTAATTTTTCATAGAATATTAGGCCGGTGTGCCTGTTGGCCAGGCAGATATCTTGCAGATATTCAGATCTTGGGCTTCCAGGCAAAGTAAAATCTTCAAGGAAAGCGATCAGGTAAACTGCAGTTAAGTTATAACCCCATTCTTTTATGCTGCCCTTAGGGGCCTGTTCACTTATGGCCCTGGATGTATAGTACAAAGCGCGATCTTTAAAATGCTTTTGGTAGCCTCGCTGTATTTCTATAATAAACTTGCTCCCGTCAACTTCCGTACAGGTAATATCAAATATGGCCCCGCCTTCTTCTGCAATCTCTCCATGAAATTCATTTTTTCCGTATTCAATAGCGACAATGTATTTTCTTCCTTTAAATATGTGGTTTAAAAAACCAATTAATATTGGCTTACTCTCTTCAGTAGCAAACAATCTCTTGAAGGAAAAGTCAACAAAAGCATCAATGTAGGTAGTGGGTTTGGGTTGCTCAGTCATTTTTTATATTGGCGTATAATAAGATTAGTCGGCCAAATATATATGCTTTATTTCACTTTAACAAAACATAAATATTTATTTAGTTAATAAATTAGTCAAATAATTTATTATATTTTCAATATCATGTATTATCTCACAAAATTTTGAGAAAATAGACTGTAGTCGAAAATATGAATGAAGACCGTTTCTTTGAAGGACAACGACCCCTTCTCGACTTCTTCTCCAAATACATAATTACCAGGCCCTAAGGCTTAACCTCCTGATACCATAATTAATAATAAGTTTGTGAAAAATATAAGTTTGTAATAGCTTCATCACTTATTTAAATATTATCTATGAAAATCGTAATACTAGACGGATATACACTGAATCCCGGGGACCTGAGCTGGGATGGGTTGAAACAATTCGGTGAAGTAACTCTGTACGACCGCACCCCGGTAGATAAAGTTGTTGAACGCTCAAAAGGGGCGGATGTCATATTTACCAATAAGACACCAGTAAACGCAGAGGCATTAAGGAGTCTTCCAGACTTAAAATACATTGGAGTCCTGGCCACTGGTTATAATATAGTGGATACCCAAATGGCCAGGGAAAAGGGCATAACAGTAAGTAATGTACCAGGTTATGGCACGCCGTCTGTAGTGCAGATGACTTTTGGCCTTTTATTGGAACTTTGTCTGCATGTGCAGCGCCATAGTGATGCGGTAACCTCCGGCCGCTGGGCTTCCGCTCCTGACTTTTGCTTCTGGGATTATCCGCTGGTTGAACTGACAGGAAAGACGATGGGGATTATCGGATTTGGCGATATAGGCAGGCAGGTTGCTGATGTGGCCACTGCATTTGGGATGAAAGTTATTGGAACAAGCCGGAACCGGACAGATCAGTCTCACCGCAGTAATTTTAAGTGGGCAGAAATACCCGAACTGCTGGAGCAGTCAGATGTTGTCAGTATCCATTGCCCTTTAACACCTGAAACCAAAGGACTGATCAATAAAGAGAATTTACAGCGAATGAAAAGCAGCGCTTTTCTTTTGAATACCTCAAGGGGCCCTGTCATTATTGAAGAAGATCTTGCCGAAGCATTGAACAACAGTAAAATTGCCGGAGCGGGCCTTGATGTGCTTTCTGTTGAGCCGCCTGCAAAGGACAACCCGCTTTTTGGGGCAAAAAACTGCATCATTACACCTCACATCGCCTGGGCAACAAAAGAAGCAAGAGCCAGGTTAATGGAGATCACTATCGGCAACCTGAGTGCCTATAAAAATGGGAATCCTGTAAACGTCGTGAACTTATAACTGAAGACATGATGCATATCCTGATTTCCCCCAATGCTTTTAAACACGGTCTGAATGCCGAAGAAGCAGCGTTTGCTATTCAGGAAGGTTTAAGGCGAAGTAAGGCCGGTGCGACCACTGAGTGTTTCCCGGTAGCAGATGGCGGGGATGGTACAGGAACCTTAATTATAAAAAAATGTAAAGGCACATTGTTGGATGCGGCAGTACACGATGCACTGGGCAGACCAATAAATGCTGTATTTGGCCTGATCGATAATGGTGCAACTGCCGTTATAGAAATGGCAGACGCATCAGGTATCAGGTTACTTAAACCCGAAGAGCTTAACCCTTTGCGTGCCAATTCTTCCGGTACAGGGGAAATGATCAGAAAAGCACTTGACCAGGGGGTTGAAAAAATTATAATCGGCATGGGTGGCTCGGCTACTGTGGATGGCGGTACCGGTATTTTGCGTGCCCTTGGTGTCCGTTTCTTAGGGGCAGACGGCAATGAGTTAACCATTCTTCCTGAAGATCTTGGAGAGCTAGCTACTGCTGACCTTTCAGGACTGGACGAAAGAATATTGAAATGTGAAGTGATTGTTTTGTGCGATGTAGACAATACGCTATTAGGTGACCAGGGATCTGCAGCTGTATTCGGCCCGCAAAAAGGTGCATCCCCGGAAGAAGTGAAAAAATTGGACCAGGCGCTTAACAGACTTTCGGCCGTGGCTTTACAACATACAGGCAGGGATATGGCTGCGATAAAATACGGAGGTACTGCAGGAGGCGCGGCTGCAGGCTTATATGCATTTCTTAATGCCAGACTGGTAAATGGGATAGATCATTTTCTTTCACTTACAGATTTTAATTCGGCACTGGAGCGTGCAGATCTGGTCATTACCGGGGAAGGGAGTATTGATGAGCAAACCTTACAGGGAAAAGGGCCTTTTGGCGTAGCGTACCAGGCCAAACTTAAAGGACTGCCTGTCGTTGCCCTCGCGGGGAAGGTGCCACTGGAGCGGAATGTTAATTTACAGGCGTATTTTGATGTATTAATACCTATTGGAAACCAGCCCGGCGATCTCGCAACTGCGTTGGCATGTACAGCAGATAACCTTACACGGACAGCCGAAACACTGGGCAATATGCTGGTCCTGATGCAATAACATGGTAATTGACCCCATAGATTAGAACTGATAATACCCTGGGCTTTTCTGCGATCGGTTTTTCCCTTTGGATCTTTATCCCCTTTTCATTCAGCTGTACCGCTTCTCTAATCATGGCGATAAATTCCTGATCAGGAATCAGCTCGCTAAACTCCGTTATTTTACCCAGCAGCCGCTTGACAGGCTTCAGGTCTTTCGCCGCTTTCAACCGCGGATCGTCCATCAGCTCGCCTTTTATAAAGCTAAAAGAGCAATGGGCCTTATATGCAGCCATCACACACATATGGTCTCCCTTATAATCAAAATGTGGAAGACCCCATTTGATGGCCTCTTCTACATCGGGACAATTCTCATGGACGAGCCTGCGCCAGTGTTCAAGGATGGGTCTGGCAAAATTTTCTGCCTTTGAGATATAAGCATCTATGGTTGGATCATAGTTCATATTCTCCATTTCTAAAATTAATTGATACCGCAAATAAAGGCAGTCTTTTACAGAAAAGATCGGTTAAAATCTTGGATTTACAGGTCAATTCAATTACCGGTGTTGCCTGCGGAATGTGGAAGGCGAAACACCAGCATGTTTTTTAAAAAACTTACCGAAATTGTTCGGATCAGAAAACTCCAGCTGGTAAGCGATTCTCGAGATCTCCATATCGGTATAGCGGATTAGGGAATCGAGGCCAGAAAATCATTGATCTCTGTATAAAAGGGAAGCCCTGCTTTCATCTTTTCCATAATCAAACCTCATCTGTCCGGCCCGGTTATTTGGTCTGCGTAGGGCGCACCTCTATTTTACTTGGCAGTACATTCGGATTCATTTTCAATAAATTGACAATCATCTCACCGATGTCTGATGGCTGGATTTTCCAGGAATCAGCCTCATTTGGGGTGTGATCATTGAAATGGGACGTTACCGAACCAGGCATAATGGTGGTCGACTTGATGCCATATTCCCTCAAATCCAGCATCGCAGCCTGTGTAAAACCTACTACACCGAACTTTGAAGCATTATAACCCGATCCGCCTGCGAAAAAATTAGTGCCCGCAAGGCTCGAGATCGTTATAAAATAACCTTTATTCAATTTCAATTGCTCTACCCCTGCTTTAAGCGTATGAAATACACCCGTCAGATTGGTGGCTATCATCGCATTCCAGTCCTCGAGACTCAACTGATCAACAGGAGCAAACTTTCCTACTCCCGCATTGGCAATCAATATATCCAGCTGACCGAACTCTTTAACTATAAGTGCCACTGCACGGGCTTCATCTTCATAGTCTGACACGTCCGACGCGATTGCCAATACATTTTCTGAACCGAGATCTTTCCTGGCCTGCTGGACATCTTCCAGTTTGCGACCAGAAATTGCGACCTTCAATCCTGCTTCTACCAAAGCTTTGGCGATCCCAAAACCGATACCTTTTGTTCCGCCGGTGACATAGGCTACTTTATTGTTCAAATCCTGCATATTTATGTCTTATTTGTTTACTGTGCTAAGATAGCAATCAATTGATTTGAACCCGCTAAAAGTTTTTCTGGTGTAGTTTTTGTCCCTAAAAGGTTGAATCAAAATTATTGTTATGAACAGTGAAATTCTCAATCTCGAAAAAAAATACTGGGATGGTATGTCTGACCACGATTATGATGTAGTTAAGAACCTAACGAAATTTCCATGCATTGTAGCAGGAAAACAAGGAGTCAGGAGCGTTGACGAGCCCACTTACAAAAAAATGTTTGAACAGGGTGCCGGGAGGACAATGAAGGTGAAAGGCATTTCCGATGAACTGGTGCAAACAGGTGAAGATCACGCATTGATTGCCTACCTGATCGAACTCGATTATGACGGAAAAGCAATGCAATGTGCCTGCACGTCAACCTGGGTAAAAGAAAGTGGAAAATGGCTTTGCGCTATGCATACTGAAAGTGATCTGGAAAAGCAGCAGGGATAGCCTGTGTGCGACAAAGTGATATAGATCCTTCGCATTCGCCCTGGATGACAAGCACAAGTTTGAATATTAACGATCATTTCAGATCAAACTGGAAAATGTTTCGGCTGATGAGTATCCGTAAACATGCAATCAGCATAGAGGATCCAAAACCAAGGTAACTCCGGTACTCCGCAGAAGATTTTTGAATGTCCCTGGAGTATTTTGCCGGGATGTCGATGCCTCCATGGACCAGGCGGGTGTGGTATTCGTAGAGTTTGGCCAGCTTATCTCCGAATTCCGGCGGTTCGCCAAACACCAGTACTAATTTATGATGCAGTTGTTCCGGTATATTCCGGTTGCCCTTTGTATAGAGTGCTTGCAGACCGTGCATGCACCAGAAAATCAACAGGGGATCATTCTCCGGGAGCTGGTAACTGAACAGGTAGGTATAGGCATTGAAGGCTCTTGCAGCGGGTGTACTGCTGGTTCCGAAAAACCTGATGTTACAGGAGTCAATCCAGTTCAGTATTTGTTTCAGCTGTAATTTGGGGATTTTGGGCCAGCCCAAACTTGCCATGCTCATGTACGCCTGGTCAAAGCTACCTCCGCAATCTCCTGTTATTCCCAGGTATTTACTTCCGTCAAAAACTGCTGATGGCAAAAACGAGATGGGAGTTGCATAGGTCAGGTTTAACAGGCCACTCAGACGCCTGAGGTATTTTTCTGCAGCAAGAATATGGGTTAACGATCCTTTTCTGCCCGGCAGGGCCATGATGTCAATAACCAGAAAGGTATAAACATACATGATATCAAATTCGGGGTGCTTCTGGCTAATGGCTGTGATTTCGGGATGCTGGTCACCTTCTACGACAGAGAAGGTTATTTTTTTCATGTCCCATAAATTGTGATGATCTTCATCCAGCATTCTGATGAGTAAAGGGTCATTTTTGATACCGCTTATTTCTTTAACAAAGCGGTCAAACTCAGCATCACAGGCAGGAATATCCTGCACGTACTCAAAACCCCTGACAGGTACGTAAATTTTCATAAGTCCCGTTCAATATAAACCGTCAGTACAGAAGTATCATTTAAATTCATCGCGTTTGAAAACCTGTTCAAGTATATGAAAAATCCGAGACAACTTTTCCATAAGAAACCATCCAAGTGTGCACGGGGCATACTTTATATGCGAAAAGCAGATCAATCCCCAGCTGGCGCATGTTAAAATTTAAAACCTATTTTAAACAGGATTGTTCAATTATTAGTTACACCTATTAGTTACACCTACCGTAAAGACAATATGACGTACAAGAGATGCTTAATAATTGTTACACTCGCCACTGTGATGTTCGGCTGTAAAAAAGATCGGAAAATTCAAAGTGAAATGCCAGCCAATACCGACACTGCGAGTGTTGCTGTTGCAGATGAAGAGATGGCTGCAACCCGGTCAGATGAGCTGAATGAAACTGATTTCGAGGCTGATGCCAGAACTCCCCGGGTTTGCGTTTACAAATTTACCGACAGTGATCCTATCATATTAGATGAAAAGGATGAGGTTAATGAAAGAGCGGTGCTTCTTAAAGGTACAAAATGGGCAAATGGTAAAACATTAAAAGTTTTTTTCATGAATGGCAGCCCTTATTTGAGAAACAAAGTAATCACTTATGCACGCAGGTGGGCCAATCATGCTAATTTGCATTTTGTGGTAACCAATAAGAAAGCCGAATCCGATATACGGGCAGGTTTTAAGATCAATGGAGATAAAGGCTCATGGTCATATTTTGGAAAAGATGCAGATCGCTATCGTAAAGGTAAACAAACCATGAATTTCGGATGGTTTAACAGGAAAACTGAAGACTCGGAGTTGATCCGGACCACGATACACGAATTCGGACATTCCATTGGTCTGGCTCATGAGCACCTAAGTCCCGTTAATACTATAAACTGGGATAAACCTAAAGTATATGACTATTATATGGGCCCTCCGAATAACTGGACCAGAGAAAAGGTAAATGAGCAGGTACTCAATAAGTACAAACCCAGGGATGTGCGCAATACCAAATATGATCCGCTGTCAATTATGCACTATCCTGTTGATCCGTCTTTAACAACCGACGGTCAAGCTGTAGGTGTGAACTGGACACTTTCTGATAAGGACAAAACGTTTATCCGTAGAATATATCCAAACTAGCCCGTTTTCTATGACAAGAGACAAGGCTTAGCAAGCAGAGTAGTTAATTGCCTCTTCAAAGCCTTTGTAGGTTATGTCATCTTGAGGTATAGCCCGGAACTGGACACCGGCCTTAATTAAACTATCCTCTTTCCAGCCAGAGGATTTGCGACGGGCGTTCAGAGTGCTGTCTTCTTTTGTGAGTTGCTGAGCGACAGCATCATTTCCGAAACAAAAGAGCAACAGGCATAATGTTGATATCGCAATAAAGATCTTTCTCATGGTCATTATAGCTCGTAAACGTAATTTTATTGCCTCCGGACCTTTTTGTGCATATTGAGTGTTAATTATGAGCCTATCCTTATTTTCTAAAAGCCTGATCTTTATACTGTTCTACAAATTCAATTGCGTCAATCATTTTTTCCGGGTATTGAGCATACTTAGCAAATCTTTGTATCCCATGATGGTCAGGTCATAAACTGATATGTGCTGATATGGAAATCCATTGTCTATGAGAAATTTGACTACCTCCCATTTTCTGCTGTTGTCTATTTTTGGCGGTCTGAATCTATGCGTAATAGCAATGGCCGGATTACCGCATTCTGGGCATTTGAAGTTTGAAAGTTTCAAATCCTCTGATGACATGCTAAATGACTTCTTACAATCCAGACATAGTTTTTTGGCCATAGTAAATAAAGATCGTTAAATTCCTGTATTTTTAAATCACAATATTTGTGTCATCAGTAATATAATTCCATTAAGTGCCAGTTAAGGATAAGATTCAGTTAAATTGATTAAATGCCAGCAAAAGAAAACTACGTTAAGATCTTATTCAAGTTTTATAGCGATGTGCTTGATGAACAGACAGCCGAAACGATGTGGGCTGAGGTCGTTGATAACGATAAAGGGATCTATAAACTTGATAGCATTCCCTTTTATGCTCCGAATATCGCTTGTGGAGACACTATAATTGCAACTTACGATCCAGATGAGCAGATGTTGACTTTTGAAGAGATAATAGAGTTTTCCGGGAATTCTACAGTTCAGGTGGTTTTAATGGATAAATCCATTTCGACTAATGATGTCAGAAAAGCTTTTCATGATCTTGGTTGTACGACTGAAAAATTTAAAGAGGGATACTTTGTTATTGACGTACCTGTCTCGCTAAACATTTCTCCTATTACACTAAAACTCGACGAACTGATTGAAATGGGAACGATTGATTACGCCATTCCATGTTTGTCAGAACAGCATCGGTAACATGAAACCTATCTTGTTGGCTTCTTTTTAAATGTTTTTCTTTTACTATTATTGTAATTATAACTTGCGCTCACCTGATGTATAAACCAAAAGCACTTTTTTACATCTTTATCCTGCTGATTAGCAACAGTGTATTTGGGCAGGATAGCACCAAACCATTGGTTGTCGACCAGTCCGCTTTTAATTTGGTACCGGACACTATCGTCCAAAACAGGCTGTTAGAATCATTGAACGGCTTTCTGAAAGAGAAAAATAAGGGGTCTCTCAATAATAAATATATCGATCCGGCCTACCTCAAAGAGAACATAGAACCGTTTCAACATTTCCAGGATATTGAAATGAACGGAGGCGCACCTTTTTATTTTCCGACCTTGTTAAGGGTAATTCCAATAGAGGAATCTGGTCTGTTGATCAAGATTGCTTACATGGGTGTATCTCTGGCAAATAACACGCCCTATCTTAGAATCATCGGTACTCTGATCGCGAAGAGGAACGGCAGTGGTTATTACTTTTACAATGCGTTAGACCACTATACCAAGTCCTGGAACAGATTGACTTTAGGAAGTGTAAACTACGTCTATCCGAACAAAATAAACCTTAAGAAAGCCAAAGCGATGGATCAGTTCAACATCAGTTTTGCAAAAAAACTGAATACTCGGGTGTTGAAAGTCAAGTATTACAAGTTTGAGGATCCAGAGATGATGTTTAAATCGATGGGTTATGATTTCATAGAGAATATGTATCTCAGCCGGGTTGGCGGGCTCGCGCAGTATTGGAACAATACGGTCTTTGCAGGTAATGATTCAGAACAATATGAGCATGAGGTGGTGCATTTCTATACCTATATTGTATTTCCAAAGGGGACGAAGAACGTACATGAGGGATACGCAACTTATATCGGTGGCTCTAGCGGTAAGTCGTTAAAGGAACTGGTGCCTCTTGCAAAAAAATATATTGATGCGCACCCTGAGCAAGATATCACCGAGCTTGCTACCGATTTTTACCCGCATACTCCGGACGTGCAATTGACTTATGTGCTATCGGGCTTGGTTTGTCGCGATATTGATAGGCGCCAGGGAATGAGCGGCGTTAAAAGATTGTTTACTCCGGCGGAGGGCGATGATTACTTTGTCAATCTTAAAAAAGTAATTGGGATTGACAAAAAGGATTTCGGACAATATATCAGGGAGCTATTAATGAAAAATTGAGTTTCATTTTCTTATTCATTTGATGTTTCCACACTCTTCTCTTAACGACAATACTGCTACCATGATAAGAATTGCCGTTACAACTATAAATAATCCCTTTTTCTGGAATGTGTTTGTGCTACAAAGATTTATTAAACAGGTTCTTAAAAAGCAGGGCAACCGCTGTGTGCTTTATACTGTAGACGGAGAGCTGATCACTGATGATCTCAACGCTTTTCTAATATCCTATTGCCAAAAATGTCCTTAGTAATGGTTCTTTTGGTGCCCTTGCTGGCATCTCTGCCGATGTCGTCATAGACTGCCTTTGTGAAACCTCCTTTCTACTACCTATCAAGAAAATTGCAATAGCCGGTAGATTTTTTATCAGTCTGGTAAAAATACTATAGATGTGCAATGAGTTCATCAAAGCATGTTTCCTGTATTGAAAAATACAATTAAGATTATTATATTAGAAAAACTAAATATCAGTATGAAATCGAAAATTACCGTCCTCACATTAGTCAGCGTGGCAATGTTTTGTCTAAATACATTCGCGCAAGACAAAAGCATCGTAGGCACCTGGAAACTGGTTTCCCAAAAGGTGACCAACTCCGATGGTGGTGTGACTACTGCAGACAGCGCCGCGCTAAATTCAGTTAAGATTTACACACCTACCATGTTCGTAAATATAAGCGAACGTAAAATTCCCGAGTTAGATAACCAGAAACTTGTAGTTTCCTGTGCTGGCGGTCATTATTCATTAAAAGGAAACGTTTACGAAGAATTTACTGAATTCGCATCCTATAAAGGTTATAAGGAGATGAAGGTGAAATTTACGTTGACTCTGGAAAAAGGTAAAATACATACTGTCGGCAGCCTGTCTGGCGCTGATGGCAACGTGACCATTTATGACGAGTGGTTTATTAAGGTGGATTAAGGACAGATAACTGAATATATACATGAAATCTAAAATTATTTCTTTGACCATTGTTTTGGTGGCATTGTTCTGTTCAAATATATCTGCACAAAACAAAGCGCTTGTTGGGACCTGGAGATTAGTGGCACAAAAGGTGACTAACCCAGACGGCAGTATTTACAATGCAGATAGCACCTCTACCAATATGCGCAAGATTTTTACACCAACCACGGTTGTGGTTATCTATGAAAAGGTAATTCCCGAATTGGATAATCAAAAGATTGTTGTTTCCTGTGCCGGTGGCCGCTACAGTCTGACGGGTGACGAATATCAGGAATTTATTGATTTTGCGTCCTATAAGGATTTTAAAAGTATGACAGCGAAATTCAAATTGACTATTGAGAACGGCAAACTGCATACCTTGGGTTCACTGACTAATAATGCAAATGGTCAGGTTGCCATTTATGATGAGTGGTATATAAAGGCGGATTAGTCTATCTGTAGCTTTGACCTATAATGTAAAAATCAGACTCAAATTGATTGCTATAATATCTTCCGTTAACGTCAACTTATTAATCCAAGACATTTGATTCATACCCCTTTCGTTACGCCATATGAATAATTAATTTGAAAGAATCCCTTTATTTTTGAGAGACAAGGAAGAATTTGTTAAATTATTTAAAATAGCCGAGGTGAGTAATTTACGTTCGGATAATAACGTCAAATATGATGTAATCTGGGGCACTAGTTTTTCCTAAACCAGACCAATCAGGAATGCTCTACTTTTTCATATATTAGCCGCCCAAACAAACAAACTTTTTAAAGATGAAAAAAATCTTATTGACTCTCTTAGTCGTAACGACAACTTATGTCGCAAACGCACAGTTCGAAGGCTCTAAACAAGTTTTTGAAAGTCCTAAACTCGGTACAGAGAAAACCTCCCACAAGGTGATCGCAATCTTACCATTCGCTACAAAAATTTCCTACAAAAAAATGCCGAAAAACTTCAATGCTGAGGCAAACAAGGATCAGGAGAAAACAATGTCAAAATCTATCCAGGCGAGTATGTACACGTTTCTCCTTAGGAAAGCAAGCAATTACACTGTTGAGTTTCAGGATGTAGAGAAAACAAACATTCTGCTAAAGAAAGCCGGCGTTTCTGAAAAGCTGGATGAAATGACTAAAGATGAACTTGCAAAAATTTTAGGTGTAGACGCTATTTTGGGAGGTTCTTTTGAAACTGAGCAAACAAAAAGTGAAGCTGGTGCACTCGTTTCTGCAGTAATATTTGGCGGTATGGGTGGGAAAACTGGTACTGGTACCTTAACTTTGACCTTAAATAGCGGCCAATCAGGGGATTTGCTTTGGCGTTTCTTCAAAACAATGAACGATAACGTTACGAGTTCCACAGACGACTTAGTAGAGCACATGATGCGAAAAGTTTCGCGCAATTTCCCTTATACGAAAAGCTAGTCAAAAATTGCTCACCATTTAAAATCAACAATACAGAGGGCGGCATAAATGTATAGTTTAGGCCGCTCTTTGTATCTTTAGTGCCTAGTTCCGGGGCCTTGATCCTTTCATCACTCATTTCAAGTACAATACAACTTGGCAGGACAGCCTAGGGGACGCCTTTTGTGATTTACAATGTGGACAAGGGTGTTTTATGGCGCAACGAAACGCTGTTCAAAGACGGGATTAAAGCAACCAGTATGAACTGCCGCCAGATTTTACCGGTGATGATCTGCATTGCTATATGTCTTAGCATTCCATGACGATCAGGTCAAAAATTGATACGTGTTGTTATGGAAATCCGTTTTCTGCATAAGAATTACAATATTTTGGGATAATAATCAAAATATTAAATTATATTCCAAAATATTAATCAAAACAACATTACAGAATCTTTAAAGTTTATTTTACTTTAAAATCTCATGTCAGGTGCTTATCTTTGTCCTCAAATCAATCAGCCATGCAACAAGAGGATATCATTGAAAATACGCTTGCGGAACCAGTACTTGCTTACCGCCATGACCAAAAGAATAATGATCCTTATTTTTTTGATCCGCTCGACGATGTTGGTTTCAAACGGCTGTTTGCTTCTCAGCAAAATGCAGATCTAACCATTTGTTTTATCAATCAGGTCCTTAAGGGTAATCGCCAGGCGGTCTCCCTCGAAGTCCTCAAGAACGAATATCCCGGGGAAACCCATGAGGAGGGCGGCGCTACCATTGATATGGTTTGTAAAGATCAGGACGGTACCTTTTTCCTGGTTGAGATGCAGCGGCAATATCAGAAGAACTTTAAGGAACGCTCATTATTTTACGCTTCAAGGCTCATTACCGAGCAGGCTCCGCGTGGCAACCGCAGGGCCTGGGCCTATGCG
>NZ_DATHGC010000335.1:0-29001 GCF_035317785.1 Pedobacter sp.
CGTTTCCGCGTCCTTTGATCTCCTTAACCAGGTTATCCACCACCGCTTGTTTATATTCAGGCTCAACCAGTTCCATATACACGGCCATTGCATTTGCAGTCTGGCTCCCGGTCGAATACTGCATGGTACTTTTATTAAAGAATTTCGTATTGAAAGCAGTTTTAACTTTCCCGGCCAGGTCACGGTATTTAGCCAGGTCATCAGTTTTATTCAGCAGTTTGGCAACCTTGCTGACGATGCTCAGGTTGTAATAATAAATTGCGGTGGCGGTAACGGCTTTAGGGGTCAGCTGTGCCTCGCCAGGATTTTTTGGCCCGATATCAAACCAGTCGCCCAGTCCGTGCGATAAAATATGACCCTGAGCCTTACCCTGCAGATAAGCAATGTATTTTTGCATCATGGGGTAGCTTTTAACCAATACTTCCTTGTCACCATACCATTCATAAACATACCAGGGCACAATGATCCCGCTGCTTCCCCATTCCGGAGAATCACGAAAACCGGCATCAAAATGCACATACTCCGGCGTAATGTCAGGCACCAGCCCATCTTTGGTCTGCCCGATAATCATATCGTCCACGATCTTTTTGTTGAGCGTAGCCACATCATAATTGTACTGGACAGAACCGCCCATCAAATGTGCCTGTTCCAGCCAGCCCAACTTCTCACGGTGCGGGCAATCGGTAAACACACTCACCATATTGCTTTTAATGGCCCAGTCGATCAGCGTATTGGTTTTGTTGAACAGCTCATTTGACGAGGTAAAAGTACCTGCCCGTTTGGCGGCATTCCTGATGTGCAGACTCTTGAGAGAAACCATTACCGGCTTGTTACCGGGATTGACTTCTTTTTCCGGAACAGCACCTTCCACCTGTATGTACCGGAACCCGTAGTAAGTGAATTTAGGCTGCCAGTGCTCAATGCCCTGTCCGCTCAGTGTATAGTCGTAATAATGTGGATCGCCGCTGGCAGACTGATTGACAGAACCGTCCTTGTTCAGCAGCTCTCCCGGAGAGATCCTTACTATGGCGCCGCGCTTGCCCTTTACTGCAATGGCCGGAATCGCCGAAGCATTCTGTCCCAGGTCGTATACCCACACGCCAGGTTTGACCTGCGTGATTTTAACGGGCGTAAAGTTTTCAAACACCTTTAATGGCTCTGCCATTTGGGAGTTCAGCACCGGGGATCCGCTTATAGCTATGGCATTTTTCCATGCTGTATCATCAAAGACCGGGGTATCCCAGCCTTTTTGTTCCAGCGTAGCATCATAATCCTCACCTCCGTAAATGCTGCTGAAAGTAACCGGGGAAGGTGCAGTTTTCCAGCTTTCATCAGTAATCACATTTTCCGTACTGCTGTCATTATATTCCAGTAAAAGACGGCAGATCAGTTTAGGATAACCATAAGCCCCTGTGATCTTCCGGTAACGCTTGTCCCTTGGAATGAAGTAAAAGCCATTGCCCAGGATCACACCCAGGGCATTACCGCCCTGTTTTATCTTTTGCGTCAGGTCAAATGTGACGTAAAGTGCCTGCTCATCATACTTGGTCCAGCCAGGATCCAGGAAATGATCACCAACTTTGACACCATTCAGGCTCAGGTCAAAATGCCCGAGACCAGATATAAATGCCGTAGCTCTTTTAACTGTTTTACTGACGCTAAATTTTTTGCGGAACAAAGGCAGCACATCATTCTTTTCCGGGAAATTACCTCGCATGTGAACTGCGGGAATGATTTTTTCCGTTTCACGCATTTCTTCATAGCCAATCCATTTCGCGTTCTTCCAGTCTTCTTTTTTTAGCAATCCCATCTGCCAGAAAGCGGTTTTACTCCAGTCGGAGCTGATGCCTTTATTGTCCCAGATCTTTACCTTGTAAAAATATTGCTTTCCGGGCTGCAGGGGCTTGCCTGCATACCGCACCTGGATCGAGGACGATGAAAGTACCTTGCCGGAATTCCATAGAGTTCCTTTACCGCTATTGAGTTCTGTTATTGTAGCCGCCACCAGGACTTGGTACGCAGACTGGCTTACGCTGCGGCCTTCTGCATTAAACTTCCAGCTCAATACAGGATTTACCGATTCCACACCAATGGGATTGGCTTTATATTCACACCTCAAAGAAATGATCTGAGGACCAGAAACGGAGAATCCGGATGCGGGCAGTAATAAAATAAGACAAAGTAAAAAGCAATAATAGCTGAAGTTCCTGTTCATGGGTCGGCAACAAAATATTTGGTTAGCAGCAATTCAGGCTGCATCTGCAATATGACAAATAACTCCAGTTAATGCAACCTGCACTATCCTGTTTTTTTGTATGCAATTGCATTCGCAATGATCCCTTTCTGTTACTATATTCTCATAGCTTCTTCTCAATGGTTGCTAGGGGGTTGAATGACCCCTGGGTTATACAACAGTGCAGGGACTCTGTTGGGGTAACCTTTTTAGGATTGCGACGTAATAGAATCATAAAACCAGCAATAAGGAGGTGGAAACGTATTATGAAACCATAACTAATGTTATATTGCTGAGCCAGTTTTTCACAGACGAAGAAACAGATAATGCTCATGAACCTTAAATCGCAAATTATAAAGAACATAAACACAATACGTTATTTTTTAACAATAGCAGCTGGATTCTGCATAGTTGCATGTAACCAAAACGAAGAGAAAAAAGGCCCTGTTAAAGTGGTAGATTATATCAAAAAGATAGAGGGACCAAGCGATACCTTATCAGCGCCTGCAGTACAAAAAGGGAAGGTGTTAATTTCCTATTCCGATTGTTATACCTGCCACACGGAAGACAAAAGAGCTAAAGGACCAGCTTTTAAAGACATTGCCGCGAGGTATCCTGTACAACAGGTATACATCGATTTACTTGCCCAAAAGATCATCAGCGGAGGTTTTGGCATCTGGGGGAACCCAGTGATGGACCCGCATCCTCATGTTACCACCCAGGATGCCCGGCTGATGGTAACTTATATCCTTTCGCTGAAAGAAAAATAATGCTTTTAACTGAGGCTACAGATTCCTCAAAAAATGAATCTCTCCTGTGGCCATCTCGATAGAAACCAATATCCTTCTGCCGCCTGCATACTCCTGTATGAACCAATCCGGATGCTCAGCGTTGCCCGCAGAAAAGGTCACTATTTGTCCATTCCTGAATTCATGCTGTACATTTTCAATTGCCGGAGTTAAACCGGTCTGAATTTGCAGGACAACGTCCTCACAAAATGTCTGAGTCTGGTTCATGTCGCTTTCGTTTAGATCTGGTTAGCAATAAACAAATATAATGCCTTAAATCTATGAAACATGATGTGTTGAAAATTCGTGAAATGTGGGGAATCTATTGAAGCCTCCTGTTCCCGAATTTATATCCATTGACAGACATGACCCTTTCAAACTCGTCAACGGTAAGTTTTCCAACACTTCGCTGCATCATGAGGTCCTGCCTCGTATATGAACTCATAAAATACAATGCGGTAATGTCTGTAATGTAGGTAAAGGGAACATACCCGCGATCTACCAGGCCCTGCAGAAACTTAGCGATCCGATCCATCAGAAGATTCGAAGCGCCGCTATCTTCCAGCAATTTCATCAGGGATTCTCCGTTGTCCAGCTGCTCCCTATGGTAGCGGTCAATCAGTTGAAGGGCACTCCGATATTGTTCTTCAGTAACTTTAACATTCATAACTTGTCCTTTAGTTGATCATTCGGTGTATAGCAAAAGTATATAAGTTTAACCTATCTTTCCAGTTAGCGGGCTGTTCAAAGTGTCCTTAAGCAGAACTTGAACAAAATGAATAAGGAAACAATTCATACAAAGGAGTTAAGTGTCATTAAATTAGTATTAATCTATTTAACCAAGTAACAGCAAAACCTGAAAGACTTAATGTATATATCACAATGAGGGGAGATTAAATAAAAGGACCGTAACGGGTCCTTTTATTTTTTCGCTGCGTTTCTTTATATTTACACTTGATATGCCAAATAAAAAACATACTGATGCTTTCAATATCAGCCGCTACTCTCTAAGCGGGCAGTTGCTGGAAACTTATCCCAATGCCAGAGTTGCCGCGCTGGCAATGAACTCTTCACAACAGCATATTTCTACCGCAGCAAGGAACAGCGGCAAAATTCATACTGCCTGCGGTTATATCTGGAGACGTGGAAATGCATTAGAAATTGATTTAAAACCTATATTAAAGAAAAAATGGTACGGTTCTTCACCGCTTGCGAGCCAACAGCAGACAGTCGGGCAATATGATCTTCAGGGGAACCTGATCAGGACGCATATCAATACCATAGCAGCGGCAAGGGCGGTTGGCGTACATCAAAATGGCATTCGTGATGTGATCAAGGGCCGTGGCTTAACTTATGGCGGCTTTATCTGGAGTAAAACCATCAGAAAAAAAATCCAGGTAGATCCAAAAATTGCCACGAATAAGTCCGGAATATCGCAATATGACCTGGACGGCAGGTGGATTAAGTCTTACAAAACTGGGCTGGAAGCGGCAAGGGAGACTGGTATCGGCAACGACAACATATCCCTCGCTATTAAAGGCAGTACATTAACAGCAGGTGGATTTTTGTGGCGTAAGGGGCACCAACTGAGAATTAACGTCAATGAACTGCGGAAACATCCGCGTTATGAAACCTCGGTATTGCACGAACACATGAAAGTCAAAAGGAAACAGTCCCGTCTGCTGATGGACCAGAAAAAAGTATAGATTTATGTTTTCCGGATGCGGATGATGTGCATCCAGTGCATCATTTTCATCAGCGGATATGTAGGATCAAATTCAAACCACCTGGAAGCAAAATTCGGACTGTTTGGCTTCTTATGGTGATTGTTCTGAAACAGTTCTCCCAGCATCAAAAAGTCGAGGGGCAGGGAGTTTTTGCTATGATCGTCATTGTCGTGATTTGAATAGCCATATTTATGACCGCACCAATTCACAATAGCACCATGTAAAGGGCCCATTAGAAAATGTATTGGCAGCAATAGGAACATCCACCATGCGGTTGCGAAAGTAACATAAAACCAAATATAGAACGCAATAAAAACGATCCTCGTGAACCATGAGTCGCCAATTTTATCAATTATTGGCCAGGAAGGATATTTGTCTCTAAACTGCTCTTCAGGTTCATGATTGAACTTAGCATAATTCAGGTAAATATTTTTGGTCTGGATCATCATTCCCCAGACATCCTTTACAAAATGCGGAGAATGAGGGTCTTTTTCTGTATCGCTGAATGCATGGTGCATGCGGTGCAAAATAGCATATGCTCTGGGATTTAAGAATGAAGATCCCTGAGACAAGAAGGTGATGGTGTAAAAGAACTTTTCCCAGAAGGGATTCATCTTAAACATTTTATGCGAAGCATATCTGTGCAGAAAAAATGTTTGAGAAAAAAGCGACAGAAACCAATGGGCAAGGAAGAATAATAAAATGATCATATATAGTATTAACGAAGATAAATTGTATTTAGTTCTATTTATCTCCCAAAATCGTCCTGTACGCGTACAATATCGCTTTCATCTGAAGGATTATTCAGATCAGTATGCTGCCAGATTTCTGAAACAATACCCCAGTCCTTCAAACCGATCAGGCGGTGTCTTTCACCTTGCTTTAACTTGATAGACTGGCCTGGAGTAAGCTCCTGCAATTCACCTTCTTCATCTGTATCGCTGGTGACCACACCAACAGTTCCGTTTACTACTCTCCATATTTCGGCACGGCGGTGATGGTACTGCCACGACAAACGGGTATCAGGGGCAACGATCAATATTTTAGGACTCAGTTTACCGGAGATCCGCAGCTCTTCCACGTTCAGCCCTTCAAAATAAACATTGGCAAATTGTTGAGCCTGATCTTCATCAATCACAAAAAAACCTCCCCACGGACGGGTCTCATCACGGTTCACTACATTAAAACCTTCAATTTTTAAGCGCTGTGCTACTCCTTCAAATATTTCTTTTTTCTGATCTGACATTTTATACCGGTATTATATTTTAATCCCCAAACTTAGATAAATTTGCTTTAAGAACCAATTCTACCGCTTTATTCCTCCCGGGAAAGTTTGTCAATTTCAAGCAGGTCATCATTCAGGGCCACAATGAGATCATAAAGTAAGGCTACATTTTTGTCATTGGAGTAGACTTTCTCCATGAGCAGGTCTGAATATTTTTCTAAAAATTCATCATAGAGCTCCTCAGGAATCTCTATCTCGTTTAACCGGATCTGGCAGCTCGTATGATACAAAAGCTGCGCTATTGAAAAGTAAACTGCGTTCAAATTGTATAGTACATCTTTATAGGTTTTACTCTCCCACTCTATAATGTAGGAAAAGAAATTATCTGATGCGAGCTGATTGTATTCCTCATTCTCCATTACCTCCATTTCGTCAAGGCTATTGATCAGGAAATAGGTTTTGGAGCAATCAATAACTTTATCAATCGAGTTCAGCAGGATCTGAACGACCGGATCATCAACAGATTCCAGCAATTCAAAATCATCAGAAGATATAGAATCGGGCTGTACCAGTCCTTTAAGATCAGACAGCTCATTTTCATAGGCAAGTATAAATCCATTTTTACAGTACTCAGAAATTATATGGCTAAGCACATGGGGCACAAGACCTTTTATAGCGTCATCTAACATCGCAGCTTTTTTAATTAGTGATGAAGTTAATTACATCCCCTGAGATAACAAAATCCGATCATCATATGCGAGGTTACAGTTGTCGCAATTCACCCTGTTTTTGGCGTATTTACGCCTTCAAACATTTCTGAAATGGCCGTAATTTTAACTCATTAAAACCAACATCATGAAAGCACAAACATTAAGTGACCTGCAAAAAGCCTCAGCTGATCTCCAAAACCTGATATCGGCTTTCAAACCAGAACAATTCAACAGTGTTCCTTTTGAAGGAAGCTGGACAGCAGGCCAGGTTGCCGACCACATTCTAAAATCTTATAGCGGTGTATTAGAGGTCATCATCGATCAGGCCGGACCAACGGAAAGGAAACCGGACGAAAAGATTGAGGCGATTAAAGACCTGTTCCTGAATTTTGACACCAGAATGAGTTCACCGGATTTCGTACTGCCTGCTGCTCCGCCGCACAGTCAGCAAACTTTGCTTCAGGAAGTAAATGACTTGTTAGCTAAGATGACTGCAGCGATCGCATCACAAGATCTTTCAGCGACTTACAATGCTTTCGAACTTCCCGGATTTGGCAAGTTTACCAGGCTGGAATGGGTCTATTTCCTGGTCTATCACCTGCAGCGTCACAATCATCAGCTGAATAAGATCTACCAAAAAATAAACTAAAAAAGCCTCCCGATTTTACACCGGAAGGCTTTTTACAAGGGTATATTACTTATTAAGCTGGTTATTGATCCGCTTAACGATATAATCAATATCAAAAGGCTTGCTGATGTAGTCATTGGCCCCGGCATCTAAACTTTTTTGTTTGTTCTGATCATTTGCAGACATGACAATAATCGGGATGTGCCCGGTAAATGGGTCGCCTTTTAAATCAGTACAAATATCTGTACCATCTCCGTCCGGAATCATTACATCAAGAATAAATAAATCGGGGACAGAGTCTTTTAGTTTACTTTTTAGTTCAGCAAAAGAGGAAGACAACTGGAGTTCATAACCCTCGTCTTTTAATAAGACACCGATTATATACCTTATATCTTCGTCATCTTCAAGTACATGTATTCTTTTTACCATTGTCGATTTGTTTTATGTTGGTTTACTGTCTGTTATATAAGCAACAATTTTGCCACATCTGGTAACTGAATACATTTGTTACCCTTATTTAGATTTTATCCATATCGCAATGTCATTGATCACTCCCGGAGATACATTCGCCGGTACGCTATATTGTTTCAAATCGCTTTTGTCCTTTTGCGCGATCATCATATGGTTGAGTTCAGGATATAATTTCAGTGTGGCAGTTTTCTTTGTACCTAAGGCTGTTTTCCACAGATTAAAATCCGTAACGGAAACCTGGGAATCATTTGCTCCCTGAGCTACAAAAATCCGCTGACTGATCAGCTTTTTGGCTGTCGTCACCTGATTGTAAAGATTAAGATCTACCCAATAAGCCGCAGGCAGACCAAAAATACTCGAGTCCGGTTTTAAGGTCCCCAGCTTTGTGATCCTTGACCTGTTCAATTCCTTTACAACACTATCAAGCTGTAATCTGCCCGCCTTTGTCGTATCTTTTTCCAGTTCAAACATATATTTGGTCTGCTCAACGATGAGGTCTGTCAATTTCCTGGCCGGGGCGGCGAGCAGGATAACACCTTTAAGATCCGGCGCCAATACAGCCGCTTTTGGTGCCATCATACCACCAAGGTTGTGACCAAGCAGGTAGATCTGTTTTTTATTTGCAGCAGGAATAGTCCTTGCCAGAGCGATTGCAGCCAGTGCATCATCCATTACTTCTTCTTTAACTGTAAATGTCCCGGCAAACTCCCGGGTATAGAGCATGGTCCTCTTTACGTAACGGATACTGGCAATTCCTTTTGAAGCTAAGCCGGATGCCAGGTCTTTAAACGGCTTGTTGGGGCCAAAGGTCTCATCCATATCCTGCGGACCGGATCCGTGTACAAGCACCACAATAGGATAGGTGGCTGCCTTTTTAGGGACGGTCAATATGCCAACCAGACTGTGCTTTGCAGTTTTCACATAGATCTCTTTTTCTTTATATAATGTGGTGTCTGCATAGGCGGGTGTAACGTAGGCAGCCCCCTTGCGGCTTGGCTGAAGAAAAAACCCGACCAACTTTTCAGTTTTATCAAATGCAAGGAGGAAGTCCTGACTGTCATTGGTAAACTTCCCCTCGAGGGTTACTACAAAATGCTCTCCCTGACTCTTACTGCTGGTCACCTGGATATTTTCCAGTTTGCCCAGTTTTTCAGCCAGTTTAATCCAGATCTGTTTCACATTGTCTTCTGAAACCTTAGCCTGAAAATTGGCATCAAAAAAACCATAGGCCTCGGTATATTTTTCTTCTGAAAGCAGTTTAAAGAAATCTTCTGAACGGCCGATCATGTTCAGGATGCCCTGTGAAAATGCCGAAGTTGTAAATAACAATAAGGTAAAAAGTAGTAAGATGGTCCGCTTCATATCGGGTTTAAATTAGTTTTTAATTGTGTAAGTGACCACTACCGGAAGATGATCTGAGGCATGGATATCATTGAGGACCTGGTGACTGCTGACTGTAAAAGGACTTCCCTTCTTCAGCAGTACAAAATCTATTTCATTTCTGGGATTCAGGTCGGGACTGGTTGGCTGACAGTCTGCCTGGCAGCTGCGGCTAAAATATTGCTCCAGTATCCGCATGGCGGGGGTTGCAGCTGTGAGGTTAAAATCCCCGGCAAGGATTACGGTGCCTTTACGTACACTCAGGATCTTGTTTATTTCAGCTACCTGCAGCAACCTGTGCTCATCTTTCAGGTCGAGGTGTGTACAGGCAAAATCAATTTTGATCCGGCCCGGAAGCGTGACATTAATGACCGCGAGGGAACGCTGTTCTGCTTTTAGCCCTTCTTTGAAGGGCAGCAGATGGCGTTCTGTTTTGTTGATCTTAAATTTTGACAATATGGCAATGCCATATTCCCCGCCTTCATGATCTATTCCTTTAGAAAAAAAAGCATACATCCCGGTAAGTTCCGCGAGTTTTTTCACTTCATCTATACCTCCGCTTCTTTTGGTCAGCACATCCAGTTCCTGCAGGGCAACCAGGTCAGGTGCCTGTCCCTTAATAACCTCAGCAATTGCTTCCAGGTCGATCAGCCCTTCCTTTGCAGGAGGATTTCCATGATGGATATTATAGGTCATTACCTTTAATGTTCCCTGCTGTGCATTTGCCCTGGGAGCAGCAAAGCAAACTACGGACAGCAGCAATGCTGTCAATAAATGACGTATCGATACTTTCATACTTGTCTGAGAGGAGCGGTTTCTATAGCTGTGAATATAAACTGGTTTCTTTTTGCTCCGTAAATATATTCAAATAACTATCATTTCGAAAAGCCCAGCTCTTTAAACAGCGATTCTTTATAATTACTCCCTATCGGAATCTCTGTATTACTGATGAATATGCGGTTCCCTTCTATATGGTCAATTTTTTCTTTATTGATCAGAAATGAGCGATGGGTGCGCAGAAAAAGTGACGCCGGCAGCAATTCCTCAAGATTTGAAAAGGGCATTTTGGGCATCAGTACGCTTCTTTCTGTTACAATCCTGGTGTAATTGCCCTGAGCCTCAGCATAAAGCAGCTCGTCATGCCTGATCTTGTAGATCTTGCCGTCAGTTTTGATGAAGATAAAATCTTCTGTTTTTGATGAAGCTCCTTCCATGACCTGCTGGTCCTTTTTATCTGGTTTGGCCTGAAGTTTTTCGAATGCTTTGTCTACCGCAATGATAAACCGCTCAAAAGAAAAAGGTTTCAGCAGGTAGTCGCAGGCGGCCAGGTCAAAAGCATCCGTAGCATATTCTTTATAAGCAGTGGTAAAAATGATCTGTGGTTGATTTTTTAGTGTCTTAGCAAAAGAAACCCCGTCGATGACCGGCATATTGATGTCCAGGAATAAAATATCAATGTGTTGTGACTGCAGGATACTTTTGGCTTCCAGTGCATTCCCACAGGAAGCCACGATATGGAGCATCTCCAAATGTTCGCAATAGCTTTTGATAATGTCCCTGGCTATGGGCTCGTCGTCGACAATCAGGCAACTGATCTTCATTTTATTTCATTTTTAGCTGAAGCTCTACCGTGTAAAATAATTCATCGCTTCTTACATTGAGCTCATGCGCATTGGGATAAAGCAGTTCGAGTCTTTTATTCACGTTTGGAAGCCCGACACCCCCGCTCCCGTTCAATATATTGTTTTCTTCCCCATCCTGCCCATAGCTGTTCCTGACAGAGAACAAAACAGAGCCACCCCATGTCCTGAGACTAATATCCACAAATATTTCCGGTGAAGCCGTATTTTTGGAATGCTTAAATGCATTTTCAATAAATACGATCAGCAGCATAGGCGCTATCTTAATTTCCGGATCTATCATTTCTTCAAGATCTGTGCTCAGCACCAGCCTGTCGCCGATCCTTATCTTTTCAAATTCGATATAGTTTTTGATATAGGCCATTTCATTTTTTAAAGGCACGTATATTTCACTGGCATCATAAACAGAATACCGCAGCAATTCTGAAAGTTTGAGCAATAAAGGCGGTATTTTCTGATGGTCCGTAATGGAAAGCCCGTACAGGTTATTCAAGGTATTGAACAAAAAATGAGGACTCAGCTGGGACTGTAAAAGGTTCAGCTCACTCTGGCTGTGTGCGGCCTGGCTTTTGGCTTCGGTCAGTTGGTTTTGGGTAACCGTATGCATCACCTTGATCATCATACCCGATGCAATGCTGATCAGTAAAAAGGGAAGCCAGAACAACAGCAAATTGATAGCGGTCCTCCCATTAAGCGGGAAATCGGCATGAAAGAAAAGCCAGGCTATGCTGGCTACAATAAGTAAGGCTAGTCCGGACAGCACATCCTTCGGAAAAGTCTTTAAACCAGAGGCCCATACCTGCGAGATATACCTTCCGGTAAAAACGCCCATGATAAAAAAAACGGTAGCTGCAAAAGCAACCGAATCATCTGCATATACCTGTATAGACTCGACGTATCCTTTTACCGCTATGTAGATTGGAATGCCGGCCAGGCAAGCCAGTATGAAATACAGCTTGCTGCCAAAAAAACCAAAGTTCGATTTCTCTTTTACGTTATTCATCTCATTTCTGTTTGCAACATTTTAACCATGCACAAATCTGGGCACAATGCTCCTCTAATAAAAATCCTGCGGACGAAAGGGCTAAAATGAGTGACAAATGACCGTTTATGGGTTTCAGTCGTTTTCGACACCCCATTTGCGGGTTCTGTCATCAGGTATCCAAGGTACAACATATTTTTTTTCCCGCCCAGTGACATCATTCAATATTTGCATCATCAATAACCCGAATCATCACTTAAAAAAATAAAAATGAAGACACGCTTCTTTCTTATTCTTGCACTAATCATTCCCATTGCAGGACTAACGCAAACGACAGAAAAAAAACCCATACAAAAAAAAGACACCACAAAGACAGCTGATAAAAACATCAACCTAAAAGAAGTCGTCATCAAATCCAAACGTCCGCTGATCCAGATGGAGATTGACAAGACCGTTGTAAATGTAGCTTCTATGATCAGCAGCGCCAGCAGCAATACCCTCGAAGTGCTGGAAAAAACACCGGGTGTAACCGTAAATGCAAACGGAGAAATTAGTCTCAATGGACGAGGCGGTGTGATGGTGCTGATCGATGGACGGCCGACTTATATGGGAGGCTCAGATCTGGCCAGCTACCTCAAATCAATCCCCGGAGGAAACCTCGACAAGATCGAACTGATGGACAACCCGCCGGCCAGGTACGATGCAGCCGGTAATGCCATCATCAACATCCGCATGAAAAGGAACAGGATAGGTGGATTTACCGGAAACCTGTCATCGGGCTATACCCAGGGAAAATTTGCCAGGAACAACAATTCTTTGAACCTGAACTACAACCACAAAAAAATAAATGTATTCAGCAACATAGGCTATAGCTATGAGAAAAATTATTCTTTGGACAGCTACAACAGGAGCTTTTTCAGCCCCGCCGACGTGCAGACTTCAAGGGTATTTCTGAACAATGAGCAGGAATACAAAAACGACGGGCTCAATACTACGCTCGGTATAGATTATGCCGCAACCGAAAATACGACCTACGGCGTCCAGCTCGGATTAAACAAGAACCAAAAAAATGGCTATCTGAACTCCAGCAGCAATAACTATAGTTTTGACAAACTGGACAGCCTCGGCAGGGGATATATTACAGGCGGCGACGAAAAGACCAATTTAAATACCAATTTCAATTTCACCCACCGCTTTGGCAAAAGTGGGAAAGAGCTCAGCGCCGATGCCAGCTACCTGCGTTACACAGGCACAGGCAACCAATCGCTGCAAAACCAGGTTTTCGAGTCCGACGGATTACTGTCAGGTTCTAATGATTTTCTATACCACATCCCGGCTGTCATGAACATTTACACCATCAAATCTGACTATGTCCACCCGCTAAAAAACAAGACAAAAATTGAAGCCGGATTCAAATGGAGTACTGTTAAAAACGACAATAAATCTGATTATTACCAGGTAGAAGGCCAGCAGCAAACCATAGACAACGGCAGGTCCAACCATTTTAAATACCGTGAAGATTTTAGTGCGGCTTACATCAGTGCGCAGAAGGCATGGAAACAATTTGGCATCCAGCTTGGCCTTCGTGCTGAACATACCAGCGCTGAAGGAATCCAGCTCGGAAACTCCGCAGTAGCAGGCAGCAGCTTTACAAAAAGCTATACCCAGTTCTTTCCGAGTGTATTCTTAAACTACAAACTGGACACCATATCCAGAAACACACTGGCCTTTGCCCTGACCAGGAGGATCAACCGGCCAAACTATCAGGTCCTCAATCCATTCGTATTTTACCGCGATCAGTATTCGTACACCTCCGGAAATCCTGAGCTGGTGCCCCAGTACCAATACCGTTATGAGCTTAAATACCAGTTTAAACAAACACTGCGTGTGGGCCTGAGCTATAACCATTTTACCAATGTCATCTTCAACACCACCAATGTGGTGGACAATATTTTCATCACCAAACCTGAAAATGTAACTGAGGGCTATATGCTCCTGCTAAACACAGGTGTATCCTTATCGCCAGCCAAATGGTGGTATTCGAACACCGAAATTCTGCTTTCAAAAATGGGACTTGACGGACAGGCCTATGGCGAAAAACTAAATCCCAGCACATATGTCGCCCGGATCAACCTGCTGAACCAGTTCCAGTTTGGGAAAGGCTGGAGCGCAGAACTGGGCGGCTATTATGCCAGCAGGGACCTCAACGGCCAGACATTTACCGCAGGAATGTACCGCGCCAATGCGGGACTACAGAAAAAGATCCTCAAAGACAAAGGAAGCATCAGGTTCAATATGGACGACATTTTTCACAGCTGGAAATACGAAAACCGCTCCATAGCACTGAAGCAAGCCTACTTTTATCAGGCCAGCGAATCGGACACCAGGAGATTCGGAATAGCTTTTACCTATAGTTTTGGCAGCGAAACCTTCGCCCGGAAAAGCAAACACCGGGACAACTCCCTGGACGAAGAAAAAGGAAGGATGCAATAAAAGAAAAAGCCGGGTTAAACCCCGGCTTTTTTGATGACTTCCAATGTTTTTCTTAAGCCCGTTTCTGCGACTTTCTGCAAATCTTCTTTCCAGTAGTTCGGATTGTACAACTCCAGCGAAACACAGCCTTTAAATCCTGTTGCTTTCAGGTCTTTTAAGATCTGCGGCAGAGGCAGAATCCCGTCACCGGGGTAAACACGGTGCTGGTCGCCCAGGTCTTCTACTGCAGCAGGAGAGGATGGCACATCGCCAAACTGAAAAATAGCAATTGAATTGCCGCTGATCATTTTCAGGCCTTCAAAACCGCCCTCAGATATGTACATATGATAAGTATCCGGGATGATCATCGCCTCGGGATGGTTGGCATCCATCGCGATCCCCATAGCTTGTCCCATTGTCTTTACCGGCTGGTATTTTACAAAGACCAGCGCCGGGTGGATGTTGAATTCCTTCAGCCCGATCTCCAGTATATCGCGGTACCTCGCGGCAATCCATTTCTGATTGTAGTTTTCTCCGGCCGTATTGGGAATGGTCTGAATGTGTTTCGCACCGATTTCAGCAGCCATACGCATCCGGTTCCGGGTGTCTTTTAATGACGCGTCAAATAGTTCTCTGGTAGGCGGCAGGGCGTTCCATAATCCGATCACACTTGGCACAAACAACCCAAGATCTTTGATCTCTTTTCCGAGGTCTTTCAGATTACCTCCCTTGGCCTCAAATTCCTGAAGTTCACCATCCCATGGCTCTATCGCGTCATAACCAGCTTTTGCTGCTATTTTTATTTTATCTTTCAATGAAGCGGGTCTAATTGTAGCGGTATCCAGGCAGATTGGCCATGGACTTACGCCTTTTTGATAACGCTTATCTTTTTTTTCGGTCTTTGAAGAGGTATTTCCAAGTGCTAATGAAGACGTTCCGGAGATTACGGCTGCAGCTGCGCCAAGATTAATGAAGTTTCTGCGATTCATGGTTATATTTAGGTTTGCAGCCCCAATATACAATTTAAAATAATATCACTTCACCTCTCGCCGGTAACAAAACGGAGAGTTTGAACCAGCAATTACTGTTTGTGAGTGTTTGCTCATGATGGTTTCAAATTACGGTAAAAGCAATTAGCTTTGATAAAAGATCAAAATATGACAACAGATTATTCAGGAAAGGCGAACAACGAGGAGATCAGGACAAGATTTGACAATGATGTAGAACGTTTCTCAAACCTGGAAACGGGACAACAGACCACCATTGATGCCCCGCTGACCATGGAATTGTGTACAGAAGCGGCAAAATACATCAGCCCAAATGCTAAAGAATTGCTGGACATCGGTTGTGGCGCAGGCAACTATACATTAAAAATGCTTAGCAAAATCCCCAACCTGAACTGTACTTTGAATGACCTGAGCCTTCCGATGCTGGAAAAAGCAAGAGAAAGGGCTGCAGCACAGACCATGGGCAATGTTGTTGCCATACAGGACGATATGCGGAACCTTGACTTGCCTGAAGATCATTTTGATATTGTACTGGCTGCTGCCACATTTCACCACCTGCGTGATGACGCAGACTGGGAACTTGTGTTCAGCAAGATCTACAAGGCATTGAAACCCGGCGGCAGCATCTGGATCTCAGACCTGATCGCCCATGATGCCGCAGCGGTCAGTAAACTCTTCGAGGATAAATACGGTGCCTATCTGGAAACCCTGGGAGGCCCGGAATACCGGCAAAAGGTATTCGACTACATTGCTTACGAAGACACTCCACGCTCGCTGAACTACCAGCTCGGCCTGTTGAAAAAGGTCGGGTTCAGAGCTACAGAGATCCTGCACAAGAACTCATGTTTCGCCGCATTCGGAGCCATAAAATAACATTAAAAAAAATCATCCTATATTTAAATTAAAATATAGTTGACGCGCTAAAAAAACAAACAGGATGAATCATTCCGAACACTTAAACCTGCTTTTGCTCAAGCTCGAAAACCTTCAGATCAGACATGAAGGTTTTGAAGCTGAGATCAAAGCATTAAAAGAAGAAGTCAGGTCGCTGCAATCCCCAGGCATTGCTCCAGAAAGAACAGTTCCTGCACCCTCCGCGCCGGCACCTGATCCTGATGTTGTTCAACCGGCGGTGCATTACCCTCCGAAAAAACCGGAATCAGTTTTAGCGAGCAGCAGTGTTCCGGCACCACTGTCAGAGCGCCCGGTTTTTTCCGAAGCCCCTGCGCAACCGAATTTTGCCAATAAATTTAAACGTGAAAATCTCGGTAAGTCTGACTTTGAAAAGTTCATCGGTGAAAATCTGATCAGCAAGCTTGGTATACTGATACTGATCCTTGGTGTAGCTGTCGGTGCAAAATATGCCATCGACCACGACATGGTCAGTCCTTTGACCCGGATTGTACTCGGCTATCTGGTAGGCATCTGCCTGATGGCGTTTGCCATTAAACTAAAAGCCAAATACGAGAGCTTCTCGGCTGTACTGGTAAGTGGTGCCATTGCCATTATGTATTTCATTACCTATGCAGCTTACGATTTTTACGGGCTGATCCCTCAGGCAATGGCCTTTGCACTGATGGTGATATTCACCTCCTTTTCAGTCGTTGCCGCAACGCAGTACAACAAACAGGTGATTGCACATATTGGTCTGGTCGGCGCATATGCCGTGCCTTTTTTACTGAGCGACGGGTCTGGAAAAGTGGTGGTGCTGTTTAGCTACATGGCCATAATCAATGTCGGGATACTGATATTGAGTTTTAAAAAGTACTGGAAACCACTATTTTATGTCTCCTTTGGGCTGACCTGGCTGATCTTCCTGGCCTGGCGGTTTGAGCTGGATTCAAGTGACAGCCATTTCAACACCTCATTGCTTTTCTCCGCGCTCTTTTTTATGATATTCTACGTGACCAACCTGGCCTACAAAGTGAGTAAGGCCGAAACTTTTGGCTTCGGTGATGTGGTCATTATCCTCCTAAACTCATTCATTTACTACGGAATAGGGTATTTCATTTTGTCAGAAAACAAGACCGGTGCAGAGCTGCTGGGCATATTTACCCTGATCAATGCCATTATTCATTTCGTAGTCAGCCTCATCATTTACAAAAGGAAGCTGGCCGATAAAAAACTTTTCTACCTGATCCTGGCCATGGTGATCACCTTCATTACAATGGCGGTTCCGGTACAGCTCAATGGTGGCTGGGTCACGGTATTCTGGGCCGTCGAAGCGGCTATCTTGTTTTACCTGGGCCGGGAGAAGAAGATCACCATTTACGAACGCCTTTCTTTCCCGCTGATATTCCTGGCATTTCTAAGTCTGTTACAGGACTGGACTGAGTACCTGGCTCCTTTTGGTGATACTCCTGAAACCATAAAACCCATTCTGAATGTTGGTTTTCTGATGGCCTGCATTTTCATTGCTGCGTTTACCTGGATGCTCAGCATCAGCAGAAAGCAAATCGACGATCCGCACAGACCGATAAAGATCGACCGGGTACTCAGCTTCGCGATCCCCTCCATCCTGGCCTTCGTAACTTACATGACTTTCAGGATCGAGATCGTCAAATATTTTGACGGGTTGCTTGTGCAGACCCAAATAAGGCTCAATCCTTCACAAAAAACAGATTATCCGTCATTTGCATCAAACTACGATTACGAATTACTAAAGACAGCCTGGATATTCATCTACAGCTTGTTCTTTACCGCTGCGCTGATTTTGTTTAACCTGAAAAAATTAAAGAACGAAAACCTGGCCATAGCCAATATCCTGATCACCCTGGTCGTGATACTGGCTTTCCTGCTACAGGGGCTGTACAACTTAAGTGAGCTCCGGGAGAGCTACCTGCTTCAGGGCAGTAAATATTTCATCAGCGGATCTATAAATATTGTGATCAGGTACATTTCATTTGCTTTTTTTGCTTTACTGCTGTTCATGTGCTACCGCCTGAGCCGCTCAGGGCTCACAAAGCAAAAGTCTCCGGCTGCATTTGATTATTTGCTGTATATTTCCCTGTTGTGGATACTGAGCAGTGAACTGATCAACATCATTTCCCTTTCAGGTTTAAGCGGCAGCTATAAACTCGGGTTAAGTATCTTATGGGGAGTATATGCCCTGTTCCTGATCAGCATAGGTCTGGCAAAAAAAAAAAACACCTGCGCATCGGTGCTATCGTATTATTCGGCATTACACTGGTCAAACTCTTTTTATATGACATCGCTTACCTCAATACCATAGCAAAGACCATTGTTTTTGTATCTCTGGGTGTGCTGCTGCTTATCATTTCATTCCTTTACAACAAGTACAAACATTTAATTACCGATGATGCTAAAGCTGAAGATTAACGTTTTTTTACTGTGTATGATGCTTGTCCTGGGACTGAGCGCGCAAACGGACAGGTATAAATATAAACGCGCGATAAGCGGAGTCACTTCAACATGGCACACAGTACAGCTGCCGGACCAGCTGCTAAAAAACATACAGCCGGGTTTTAGGGACATCAGGATCTTTGGGATCAGCGGAAAAGACACCCTTGAGATTCCCTATATATTAAAACAAAGAGCGGACAAGATCAGCAGCACGAAAATTGATTTTAAACAGCTCAACCAGACTGTGAATGAAAATGGATATTATTTTACCTTTCAGTCGCCCGCAGTAAATACCATCAACCAGATCAGCCTCAGTTTTAAACAGGCAAATTTCGACTGGAAAGCAAATCTGGAAGGCAGCAATGACAACAAAGAGTGGTTTAAGATCCTGAATGATTACCGGATTTTATCGATCAAAAATAACGACACTGATTATGAGTTTACCAGACTAAACTTTCCGGATGCCAAATTTCAGTACTTCAGGGTCTTATTAAAAAGCCCCGTGCCGCCGGTATTGGTATCCGCCAAAATCGCTAAAACAGATACCGTAAAAGGTGTCTATAAAAACATCAGTCACAGGCCGTTCCGGATCACAAAAGATGTCGTTACAAAGGCGAGCATCATTGATGTCACATTAGATGGCCTGGTCCCGGTTTCCTACCTAAAGATCAATGCCCAAAGCGATTTCGATTTCTACCGGGCGGTCAAAATTGAATATGCGACCGACAGTTTTAAAACAGACAAAGGAATTCAATACAATTATTCGGACTTATATGAGGGTACGATAACCTCCCTGGAAAAGCCTGAATTCAGTTTTAACAACACCATTGCATCGAGACTGAGGATCACGATCCAAAACAACGACAACAAGCCTTTGCGCATCAGCTTACTGGAACTGAAAGGCAATATCTACGAGTTAATAGCCCGCTTTGATGACCAGAAATATGTCTATGCCCTGTACTACGGAAACCCCGATGTCCCGGCGCCAAGTTACGACATAGAGAAATTTGAGCAGAAGATCCCGGGAGATCTAAGCGCTGTTGCTGTCGGTGAACAGCAAAACAACCCCGCTTATACCGTAAGAACTGAAACACCTTTATTTGAGAACAAAGCCTGGCTCTGGGGATTAATGGCCGTCATCATTGTTCTCCTGGGTTGGTTCTCTTTTAAGATGCTGAAGAACTCCGCCGGCAGTTAAGATTTTGAATTTTATTTTACTTTCTTTACCGAAAGTTTTGACCCATCTGATTTAAATCTAATACATCACGTTCCATGAAAAAATGGCTCCAATCCAATTATATTCATTTTATGATCATTGCCATTTTTCTGGCTTTGTGCTTCGTTTATTTTAGTCCGGCATTGCAGGGCAAGGTACTTTACCAAAGTGATGTCATGGAGGCCAAAGCCATGTCCAAAGAAATCATGGATGTAAAAGCCCAAACCGGAACAGCTCCCCTATGGACAAATTCCATGTTCGGCGGAATGCCGGCTTTTCAGATCTGGGCAAGATATCCGGGCAACATGACCACCTATGTGATCGATTTTCTGAAAACTGTGTTTCCCGATCCTGTTGACACCATTCTGTGTTTTTTTCTTGGATCTTACTTCCTGCTGAATGTATTGAAAATGAAGCCCTGGCTTGCTGCGGCGGGGGCAGTCGCCTTTACGTTCAGCTCTTATAACTTCATTTACATTTTAGCCGGGCACAGCAACCATGCTATGGCTATGGCTATTTTTGCGCCTGTTCTTGGAGGGATTCTGCTGACTTTACGCGGCGGAAAATATCTGTTGCCCGGCAGTGTGCTCACCGCCTTCTTTTTAGCACTGGAGATCAGGACAAACCACATCCAGATGACCTATTACCTGTTCATCATTATCCTGATATTCATGCTGATAGAGCTTTATCATGCCTTTTCCGAGAAGCAGGGTAAAACATTTTTTAAGGCTGTTGCCTGCCTGGCCGGAGCAGCCCTGCTTGCGGTGGCCATCAATGCCGGCTCGCTTTGGTCAACCTGGGAATATGGTCAGGAGTCCATCCGCGGCAAATCAAACCTGACGCAAAAGGGACCGAATGCAAGTTCAGGCCTGGACAGGGATTATGCCTACGAATACAGTCAGGGCGTTGGCGAAATATCTACCTTTCTGGTTCCAAATTTGTATGGCGGTGCATCTAATGACAAATTCCCTGCTGGGGAATCGGAAGTTGCAAAAGCACTGCTTAAAAACGGGATACCGCAGGAGCAGGTTCAGCCTTTGCTGGAGCAAGTCGACCAGTTTACCCGGGGAGCGCTGCTGAGACCGTACTGGGGCGACAAGCCAAGCACCGCTGACTCATGGTACTTTGGCTCCATCGTGATCTTTTTGTTCATCCTGGGGCTGTTCATCGTGAACAACCGGTTTAAATGGTGGATCGCAAGTACTTCTTTTCTTTTTATTTTTCTTTCCTTCGGCAAGAATTTTCCATTGGTATCTGATCTGTTCTTTGACTATTTTCCAATGTACAATAAGTTCAGGTCGGTCGATTTCGCTTTGGCCGTACCAGCGTTTCTGTTTCCCTTACTCGCTTTTTTGGCTTTAAAAGAACTCATTGACCAAAAAGAAAAACGCAAAGAACTTCCGAAAAAACTCCTGCATTCATTTTACATCACTGCCGGGGTTTTACTGCTGATCCTGTTAGTTCCCGGTGTTTTATTTGATTTTAAGACCGCGTCACACCAGGAAATCTTTGCACAGCTTACTCAGGCCTTTGGCGGCAATTCAACAGTTGCAAACGCCATTGGTGAAGGACTGGTGGCCGACAGGATGGCGCTTGCACGTGCAGATGCTTTACGCTCGCTGATCTTTGTAGCCATTGGTTTCGGCACATTATGGTTCATGATGAAGTCGAAAATAAAAACCGGGATGGCGGTCATAATTTTGGGCGTGGCAATTCTTATCGACATGTGGGCTGTAGACCGCAGGTACTTAAATAATGGCAATTTTTATGATAAGTATCAGCTGGAGCAGAATTTTCAGCCGACGACCGCGGATCAGCAGATCATGGCAGACCCTGCCCTCGACTACCGTGTAATTGATCTTTCCAGGGGATCTCAGAGCAATCCGTTTTTTGATGCCTCAGCCTCCTATTTTCACAAGTCAGTTGGCGGCAGGCATTCGGCAAGGCTGCAGCGCTATGATGAAATGGTAAGCACACAGTTTGACGGCAAGATCAATGAATCTATTCTGGATATGCTCAACACAAAGTATGTGATTGCAACTGATAGCGCCTCTCCGGTCCCTAAAGCTGTGCGGCGTCCCACCGCTCTGGGCAATGCCTGGTTCGTGAGCAATCTTAAGTTCGTAAAAAACGCAGATGAGGAGATGGGCAGCATCAGCAATTTTGACCCGAAGACAATGGCAATCGTTGACCAAAGTTTCCGCCCGCAAATTGATCTGCGAAAGCCGCTGAATTTTGCGACTGCTGAGATCAGGCTAACACAATATCACCCGGATCACATGGTATACCAATACCATACTGCACAATCGGCCGTGGCCGTATTTTCAGAGATCTGGTATAATAAAGGCTGGAACGCCTATGTTGACGGCAGGAAAATCCCATATTTTCGGGCCAATTATATATTGAGGGCAGCTTTCCTGCCTTCAGGCGATCATAGGCTGGAGTTTAAATTTGAGCCCGCTTCTTATCTGGTTGGCGATAAGATTTCTATGGCAAGCTCCGTACTTCTGCTTCTGGCCGCGGCATATGCCTTGTACCGCATCAGGAAAGAGCAAGCGCAAACGGCTTAATTTGCACTGATAGTGGCCTTACCGCTGATTTCCATCGGAATGGTGATTCCGTCAGGTAATTTATCATTGCCTTTAATGGAAACACTTCCCTTAAGGGACATGCTGGAGATGGCCTCGTCTATCCAGCCTGTTTTTTTGTCGATCTTCATGTTTGCAGTCACATCGCCGGTAATTGCTGTTTTTGCAGACATTCCATTAACTTCAACATAGGTGTCCGTATTGGGACTGCTCATTTTTGAAATGCCGCTGATCAAATATTGGGTTGCAGTCACCTCATCCAGTTTATAATTGTTTTCCATCTGCATCTCTACATTTGCGGAAACGATGTTATTCTTCATGGTCCAGGTACTACCTTTGCCAACAGGTTTCTGCGGATAGAAGGACATCATGTTTTCCATATTGTTTCTGAAAGCTTTTTCGCCGAAAGATTGTTCTATCTGCCCCTGCAGTTTTTGTTTTTCCTCCGGTGCAAGGTGAGAGAATTTTTCAAATACCGAGGTAAACAATTGATTGACGTTGGTGATCTCTAATACCTTACCCTGTCTGTTCATCTTCATATGAAAGGGCTTATTCTTCATCAGGCCCAAAGATGTGGAAACCACATCTTTTTCATCGGCTTTTTCTGAATCAAAGGAAATGCTTTGTCCTCCCTGCATGTCTGTTTTCACGGATAGGGCGGTATAAGCGACATTGATATCGTATACTCCCGCTTTGTAGTCCGTCACCGTAAATGCGGTTGATCCGTTGATGGTCATGTTAATGTTAACGTCCATGTTATTGACCGCTTGTTTGATGGCCATTACCATCGACATTTTTTGATTGTACACTTTCCCTTTGGTAAGGTTCAGTTCGATTTTGTTTTGAGAATAACAGGTATTGCACAACAGGGCAATAAACAGAATGGTTAAGATGCGTTTCATGGCGTTAATTTTGGCTGTTTGATAAATGTTAAACTTAAACATTTCTTTTATATTAGTGCTGACCAAAATATCCCTGATCATGAAAACTAAATAATCCCGGTCGCATTTCCCCCTGCTTTTGTCGCTATTGCCTATTTACCTGAACACCAAAACCAACTAAGTTTGTTATAAATAAGGGAGCCTCTGAAGCTCTGAGTAAACATCCTAAAAACGTAGTCATGAGAAAAGTAATCGTTCAGGAATTTGTAACCATAGACAATTTCGCAGCACAGCAGGACAAAGGATTGAGTTTCATGCCCAAGGCAGCACCAAATGACCATGAAAATTCTGCGGAAAAGAACCAGCTGAATTTTATAGAAACACTGGACACCATGATCATGGGCCGCAACACTTATGAAATGTTCAGGCAGTACTGGCCTTCGGCAACTGAAGTCATCGCGCCCAAACTAAATGCGCTTAAAAAAATCGTTTTTTCCAGCACACTGGATGAAGCGCCCTGGGGAGATTTTGAACCCGCTACACTGAGCTTTGTTGATGCAAAAGAAGAGCTCGCCCGGCTGAAAGAACTGCCAGGCAAGGACATCGTAATCTGGGGCAGCCTGACCCTGGTACAATCCCTGTATGACAGCGGTGTGATCGATGAATACTCGCTGATCATCTGCCCTGTCATCCTTGAAAAAGGAATCCGGTTATTTACAGAAGGAAGTGCAATGAATGATCTGGAACTGATTGAAACCAAAACTTTCACCGCAGGTTTTATCGAGCTGCGATATGCGGTAAATCGTTCCTGAGCTCAATTTAAGGTAGCTCAACGAGTTTCAGGGCAGTTGTAAATTCACGGGCAAAACCTTCAGGAGTTGTATAGCCATTGAAAGAGGATTTATAGCGAACCATTCCTTTTTGATCAATTACGAAAAATTGTCCGGGACTTTTTGCGCCGTAGTCAGCGGACACCTCTAAATAGCGGTCATAATAAGGAACATCAGCAATGTGGTTATAGTTGTCAAGCAACACCGGGAACGATATGCCGATCTTTTTAAACAGGTTATTGACAGTCGACAACCTGAGCCCGGTACTTCTGGTCTGGTCCGCACCAAGTACTTTAGTCTGATCGATTCCCAGCAATACCATATCTTTCCGGGATTTAAAAAACTCCGCCTGCTTGCCCAGGAAGGTATAGATCTGGAAAAACTCCTCACCATCTACCCAGGGATAGAAAAAATAAAGCACAACGGTTTTACCTTTGTAGTCCTTTAAAGAAACTTCTTTCCCATTTGTATCTTTCAAGCTGAAATCTATGGCTCTGACCTTGCTCAATTCCTGACCCGGGAGTTTGTACCCGAGAACTTTCTGCTGCTCCAGCGCTTTGCGGAATACTTGATAATTTGTTTCTGATAACTTTCCCAGGGCGTAAGCTTTCTCCAAATAGACTTCGATCTGTTCTGAGGAACAATCAGCCACTATATAAGCCGAAGCCGATTTCAGTACTGTGTGGTATTGTCCGTCTTCCATCAGGTATTTCAGGTAGTTCTCCTTGGCTCTCATTTCGTGATCCTCAACCTTTTCACAGCTTGCCGCCACTGCTATGGCTTCTTTCAACAGGCCTTGCTTGTAACGGATTTCAGCCAGCCTGTTCAGGAAAATGGATTTTTGGTATCGCTGATCATTCCTCCAATCTTCTTCAGTTTCGCAGTAATCAGGCATAGGCAGGGAATCTACCAGCCCGGCTCCTCTCTGCGTATAGGCGGCGGCCCAATCCAAGTGCAGCCCATTGGTAAGCAGAGTGGCAGAAGCAAAACGGCAAAGGCCTTCCGCAATTTCCGGGGAACGGATCTTTTTCAAATACCGATCCCCATCGGCGTATCTACCAGCGCCGAACAAAGATCTGACAGCATAAATATAAAATCTATCCAGCTTTCCAAGGGCAACCAGCTGCGGGTATTGCGTTTCAAGCATGGTCAATCCTGAAAAATCATTGCTGCGTGCCTGATTTTTATCTTCGCTGAAAGCGAGCTCACCCTTTGGATAACGGCGCAGCATTTCTGCTCTTAACCTGCTTTTCGTCACTAGGTCCATCAATTTGTTGTCAACGATAATATTGTAAAACTGAAACAGAAATTGTTCATCCTGCCCGTTCAGCAGGGAATCAGTCCAGGTTTTTTGCATCTCTTTGCCGATATTTCCCAAACCATAAGCACCATTTTTATAATAGTCCAGCAAATATTTTTTCTTCAGTTTGGGATGACGCCTGAATTCTTCTTCAAACAGCTCAATCGCCTTCAGGCTATCTTTGAGCTCAGTGAGGCTTCTTTGATTGTAATAAAATTGCGCAACTCCGGCATATGCACCTGCAACCGGCTGATGTTCCTGAAAGACCATGTAGCAAAACGCATCTTTTACATCTTTATATTTTTCTGGCTTGACGCAAAATGCGCTTACATGATCGGGAAGGCTAAAACTTCCTTTCACACCAGCGGGAGTAATACTACCAGGCACAGTCGTGGATTTTATGCGCCCCTCATTTACAAAATATATCTTAAACTTCGGCATCAGGACCTTTGATGCCCTCCCGGTATAGGTAAAATGAATTTCCTCTCCAATTTTGGGCTCGGGGTCCTTCAGTTCCAAAGCAGGCTGCCGCGCTGCAGCTTGAAGAAACAAGCCGTTAAATAAACAATAGATCAGAAAGCGGAGCATCATATCTGGTTGGCTTAACTTACTCTAAAGTATTGATTTATAAACTATTTACCCAAAAACATGAAAATAAATTTGCATCGTACGATTTTAATCGTATGTTTGTTTTATGGAACCTAAAATAGAACCTTCGAAAGCAGAGTTAGACATATTGACCGTCATTTGGAAACATGGGCCAAATACAGTCAGGTTTGTGCACAACCAGTTGTCACTGATCAAAGAGGTAAACTACACAACTACTTTAAAACAAATGCAGCTCATGGCTGAAAAGGGCCTGCTGGCCAGAGATGAAAGCAGCATGACCCATATTTACAGCGCTGCCGAAGAACCGAGCAAGACCAAAAGCCATTTACTGGACAGGTTTGTGAACCACATCTACGATGGCTCAGCGGGCAACCTGGTGATGCAGCTGCTGGACAATAAAAATGCTTCTTCTGAAGACCTGAAAGTGATCAGGGATATTCTGAACAAGCTGGATCAACAAAAATAAACCATTATTAATCACCTCAATCATGGAACAGATCTTAAACACCATTTTACTTTACTCCCTGGCATTTGGCCTGATACTGGCTTTGCTGACAGGGCTTACCCTGGTACTTACCCGTTCATCGAGTCCTATTTTGCGCTACCGTATCCTGGTCACATTGCTGGGCTTATTTACAGCTGGAATTGTGGTCACCGGAGCTGTTACACTCCGCGACCTGAATACCGCAGCAGCAACAGGAGTACAAGTATCTGCTCAAAAAGAAACCAAGACCCTGAATGTAAACACAACAGACAATACTGCCTTAAGTGCAGTCACTAATGACCTGATTACATTGAGCAGGAATTTTATGAACAATAATGCGAGAACCATCGCACTGATCTGGATATTCATTGTACTGGCTAAAAGCATCAAGCTTAGCAGCAACCTGTTTGAACTTCATTATTTAAAAACCCGGCAGATATATCCGGCAGGCAGGCACTGGGAAGAACAGCTGTCAAAATTATCCAGACAAATAGGTCTGAACAAAACGGTCAGGATCATGCAGTCCGGCCTCACACAGGTACCGCTTGTTATCGGGCACTTTAAACCGGTAATACTGATCCCATTGGGCATGATCACAGCGATCAAACCAAAGGAAATAGAAATGATGATCTTGCATGAGCTTGCGCACATCAAAAGAATGGATTTCCTGGTCAATATGCTGCAGCATGTACTGGAACTGCTATTCTTCTTCAACCCTGCCGTATTATGGACTTCAGCACTGATCCGCAAGGAAAGGGAAAACTGCTGTGATGAAGTGGTCCTGCAAAACGCGGACGAGAAACACAGCTATATCCAGGCGCTCCTGTCCTTCAAGGAATACCAATTAAACGTCCCGGCCTACGCTATGGCATTTGCCAAAGAAAGCAACCTGGTAAAACGGGTAAAACGCATGGTCTACCAAAAAAATACCGCATTGAATTCTATCGAAAAAGGATGTATGCTTATTGCGGTAATGTTACTCTGCAGTTTCAGTGTCCTGCGTTCCACAGATCCGGCTCTTAAAATGGTTAAATATCAGGAACCAGTTGTGAAAAAAGGAAAATCTTCGGCCAAACCCGCATCTGCACCGCAGAAATCTGCTCCCGAAAAACAAAAGAAAGAGCATCCTGCTCCAAAAATCAGTCCTCCTGCAGCCACTATAAAATCTAAAGCTGCTGTTGAGGATAAGGGTGAACCGGAGATCTCTATGAATATCAATTCGAATACCAATACCTCCGGAAATGTTTCTGTAAACATTGATAATAAGCTGATCCAAAACCTGGCCACCAATCTGACCACAACGGTGCTGAGTGCCATAAATATGGCATTAGACAGCAGTCTGCATTATTCATCGGTAACCCTTAACGCAGACCCGCAAGCGAAGCTGAACCCTATAGCGGCCCCTACTCCAAAGGTAAAGCTTTCCCCCTCGCCAAAAGTCGAGGCAAAGACTTCTGATTTGACCCAGGACCTGATCAGAGCATTGGAAAAAGCCGGCATAGATACCAAAGGTGAGCAGTTCCGCTTCCACATCAGCAATAAAGAACTGACCGTAAACGGGAAGAAACAAACTGATGCTGTGAAAAATGCGGTATTGAAGAATTTTTTGAAGTCCCCGGAAGACAGCATTGACTTTTCTTATAACCGTGATGGCAAATCCGTTAGTACAGTGAGCAGCTACCACACCAAGTAAAAACAGATATGACGAACTCATTTTTGAGGGTGATATTCACCCTCTGGATAACTATTGCCCCGATTTTGGCGATGGCACAATCCAAGCCTGCCCAAAAAAAAGATACCACGGGAAATAAAACCGATACCCTTAAAAAACCGGTAGACCTCAAAGAAATAAAGATCAGCGGAAAAAAAAGTTTTATAGAGCATAAAATAGACCGGACCGTGGTCAATGTAGACGCCCTGATCTCCAATGCCGGCAGCAATGCGCTGGAGGTTTTGGAGAAAGCACCGGGGGTGATGGTTGATCAGGACGGAAAGATTAGTTTGAAAGGTCAGCAGGGTGTGGTCGTACTCATCGACAACCGCCCTACTTATCTTTCGGAAGCCGCCCTGGCAGCCTACCTGAAATCGCTTCCTTCGGGCAGCATCAGCCAGATTGAACTCATTCCCAATCCACCTGCACGCTATGATGCGGCAGGTGGTGCCGGCGTCATCAATATCCGTACCAAGAAATCAATGGTCAGCGGATGGAACGGCTCCATAAATCTTGGTGCAGGCTATTCCCCAAACTGGCGCCACAACGAGAGTGTCGACCTGAACTACCGCAAAAATAAGTTCAACATGTTTACCAATCTCGGTTACAATAAAACAGATACCTGGCGGGACCTGGACATCAACCGCTGGTTTTATGACCAGGACCAGCAGCTGACCTCCGCCTTCATGCAAAGTACCGTGTTCCGCAACAGGAACAAAACTCCAAACATCAAAGCAGGCATGGATTTCTATATCA
>NZ_DATHGC010000336.1:0-5050 GCF_035317785.1 Pedobacter sp.
CAATTGATCTTACCAAACTGAGTTCAACTACACTTCCTGAGGCAATTAAAAAAGCTGTTACTTATGGGTACAATGCAAAGCGGAGCGGCGATATTTACTACATATTAAAATCAGGATATTTCGGCGGGGGAAGCACTGGCACTACACACGGCGCCTGGTATCCTTACGATTCACACATTCCATGTGTATTCATGGGCTGGAATGTGAAGCCTGGTAAGACCAATAAAACACATTACATGACAGACATCGCTGCAACTCTTGCCGCTATGTTACATATTCAAATGCCAAGTGGCTGTGTAGGCGAGCCAATAACTGAGCTTACCCATCAGTAGAACCCCGTACAGAACAAATGAAAGGCCGTTATGGAACATAAACCGTAACGGCCTTTTGTATTTATCGCACTGGTGTATTTCAGTTTCTGTTTTCACTTGCTCCGCATAGTTTTATTTAACTTTGCACACCAGTTATAAACATGATGGAGCAGATCGAAATTTACAAACCCAAACATAAAATACGTTTCGTTACAGCAGCCGCACTATTTGATGGCCACGATGCCACGATCAATATCATGCGCAGGATTCTTCAGTCATCAGGTGCGGAGGTCATCCACCTCGGACATAACCGTTCTGTCGATGAAGTAGTAAATTGTGCCATCCAGGAAGACGTACAGGGTATCGCTATGACCTCTTATCAAGGGGGGCATATCGAATACTTTAAATATATGTACGACCTGCTTAAAGAGCGCGGGGCCTCTCACATTAAAATATTTGGCGGAGGAGGAGGCGTAATCCTTCCCTCAGAAATAAAAGAACTGCAGGAATACGGGATTATCAGGATTTATTCACCAGATGACGGCAGAAAAATGGGTCTGCAGGGCATGATCAATCATATGCTGAAGGAAGCAGACTTCAGCACCATAAAATCTCTTGACGGCGGACTTAAAACCATTCCCCATAAAAGTATTAAAGACATTGCTTCAGCCATTACTTTGGCCGAGAATGATCCGGAAGGCGCACAAACCTTTGTTGATGAATTAAAAAAGCTGAGCGGAAAAAACAAAGTACCCGTACTTGGAATAACAGGCACCGGCGGTTCCGGAAAATCCTCGCTGGTTGATGAACTGGTAAGGCGTTTTTTACTGGAAGTAAAAGACAAAACACTGGCAATAATATCAGTTGACCCCTCTAAAAGAAAAACAGGCGGAGCTTTGCTTGGTGATAGAATTCGAATGAACGCAATTAACAATCCAAGGATTTACATGCGTTCGCTGGCTACCCGGCAGGCCAATCTGGCCCTTTCAAAAAATGTACAGGAAAGCATTGACATCTGCAAAGCGGCCGGTTATGATCTCATTATTGTAGAAACATCGGGTATAGGGCAATCTGATACAGAAATCACAGAACATTGCGATATCTCCCTGTATGTGATGACTCCCGAATTTGGTGCCGCTACGCAGCTGGAAAAAATAGATATGCTTGATTTTGCTGACCTGGTAGCCATTAATAAATCTGATAAACGAGGTGCATTGGATGCGTTAAGAGACGTCCGTAAGCAATACAAACGGAATCATAATCTCTTTGAGGCCAGGGACGAGACCATACCTGTTTTCAGTACCATAGCCTCCCAGTTCAATGACCCGGGCATGAATGAACTCTTTGCAGCATTGATGCAGCAGATAAAAGAAAAAGTACAGATCGATTTTAAACCGCAAATGGAGCTCTTAGCGGGGCAGTCTGAAAAAATCTATATCATCCCACCGGATCGTACCCGTTATCTTGCTGAGATCGCGGAATCCAGCGTAGCGTATCACGATTGGGTACATAAACAAAGCCAGATTGCATGCAAACTTTACCAGCTCCAGGGAGTTATCAAATTATTTTCGGAAGACAAAACGATAGCCGGTCACTCTGAGAAAGAAACGGTCGATTCGCTAAAAGATGTCTATAAGCACCTGGAAGAACAGCTTGACGGAGATTGCAGGCGACTGCTTCGCGAATGGCCGGAAACCAAACTGAAATACAAACAAGAGTACTTTATATACAGCGTACGCGATAAGGAGATTAAGCAGTCTCTTTTCTATGAATCTTTATCAAAATTACAAATCCCAAAGGTTTCATTGCCCCGCTATCAGGACTGGGGAGATATACTCAGGTGGCTGCTGACAGAAAACGTTCCTGGTGAATTTCCCTATGCAGCCGGCGTTTTTCCCTTAAAGAGAGAAGGTGAGGATCCTACCCGTATGTTTGCAGGAGAAGGCGGACCAGAACGAACCAACAAAAGATTTCACTATGTATCTTTAGGCCAGCCAGCACATCGCTTGTCAACTGCTTTCGACTCTGTAACTTTATATGGTGAAGATCCGCACATCAGGCCTGACATCTACGGGAAAATAGGTAATTCCGGTGTAAGCATTGCCACCCTTGATGATGCTAAAAAACTATACTCGGGATTTGACTTATGTGCCGCTTCGACTTCGGTGTCTATGACCATCAATGGTCCTGCCCCGATGCTGCTCGCCTTTTTTATGAACACAGCTATAGACCAGCAGTGTGAGAAATACATTATAGAAAATAAACTGCAGGCGCAGGTAAAAAGCAAGATCGACAGCATCTATAAAGCAAAAGGAATAGAAAGGCCGGAATACAATGATCCGCTGCCTGAAGGAAACAATGGATTAGGACTCATGCTGCTCGGTGTGACCGGCGATCAGGTATTACCGGATGAAGTGTATTCAAAAATTAAAGGAAAAGCAATAAGTACAGTACGCGGTACCGTGCAGGCCGACATACTCAAGGAGGATCAGGCTCAAAATACCTGCATTTTTTCGACAGAATTTGCACTGAGAATGATGGGTGATATTCAACATTATTTCATTACCAAAAATGTGCGCAATTTCTATTCAGTTTCTATCTCCGGCTATCACATTGCAGAAGCCGGAGCAAATCCAATATCTCAGCTCGCATTTACATTGAGTAACGGATTTACTTTTGTGGAATACTACCTCAGCAGGGGGATGCGCATTGATGACTTTGCTCCCAACCTATCCTTCTTCTTTTCTAATGGGATCGATCCCGAGTATGCGGTTATCGGCCGCGTGGCGCGGCGCATTTGGGCAAAGGCGATCAAAAATAAATATAAAGGTAATGACAGGTCGCAAAAACTGAAATATCATATCCAAACATCAGGCCGGTCACTACATGCACAGGAAATAGATTTTAATGACATCCGTACCACCCTGCAGGCATTATATGCCATTTACGACAACTGTAATTCCCTTCATACCAACGCTTACGATGAAGCCATTACTACACCTACAGAAGAATCGGTACGCAGGGCCATGGCCATACAATTGATCATCAACCGTGAGCTGGGACTTGCAAAGAATGAGAATCCCCTACAGGGTGCCTTCATTATCGAAGACCTCACCGATCTGGTAGAAGAAGCTGTCTTGCTTGAATTCAAGCGAATTAACGATAGAGGTGGTGTGCTGGGCGCGATGGAAACAATGTATCAGAGAGGCAAGATCCAGGAAGAAAGCCTGTATTACGAAACGTTGAAACATAATGGAGAATATCCGATAGTAGGTGTAAATACATTTCTAAATAAGAGTGGCTCACCTACCATTGTTCCAGGCGAAGTAATCAGGGCTACTGAAAAAGAAAAGCAACACCAGATCAAATCGTTAAAGGCCTTTCAGGAAAGAAATGCCGATCAAACCTCAGAGGCCTTAAGAAAACTTCAAAAAGTTGCTATAGCCGGTGAGAATATTTTCTCTGAGCTAATGGAAGCCTGTAAAATATGCTCACTGGGTCAGATCTCTAATGCACTCTATGAAGTAGGCGGACAGTATAGAAGGAATATGTAATTTAAGCGTGTATCCAGCTGAACTTATATTCCATTGTTGGATTCTTCATTCGTTCGGCAACACGTAGTAATCTGGAAGGCAAAGCCATGATATAATCACGTGCCTTTTCGCCCGCCTCATTCAGGTCACGCATACTTTCCAGCTTCCATTCTTCAATCAGCTGCTGCATAATTTCCACATAATCGACTGCTGTATAAACCCCCAAACGTTGTGCCGCATCAGTAAAGTGGCCAAAAGTCTGGCCAATTTTCATTCCCATCTCACGAAGAAAGTGAGCTGGCATCACAATCTTTTGACGCATCATGTCTTCAAAAGCGATCATAGCTTCATTGGGGTCCACTTCAAAGATCTTGCTCATAAAATCCTTATAAGCCTTGGCGTGCCTCGCTTCATCAGAGGCTATCACTCCGCACATTTTAGACAATAAAGCATCTCCATCCTTTTTCGCCAAAGAAGCCACCCTTCTATGAGATATATTGGTAGCCAGTTCCTGGAAACTGGTATAAATAAAATTTCTATATGGATCATGGCCAGTGCCAATGTCAAAACCATCGGCTATTAAATACTGAGTAGAAATCTCCATCTGGCGCATATCAACTCTACCGGATAGGTACAAGTATTTATTCAATAAATCACCATGCCTGTTCTCTTCTGCAGTCCAGTGACGTACCCATTTCATCCACCCGCCCGCTTCATTTTTAGTGATGCCGTCTACCATGGTTAGCCAGGATTCATAAGTAGGCAGGGCCTCTTCTGTAATCGTATCACCAATCAATACTGCCACAAGATCATAGGATAGATCATTGGCATTTTCACGTAGTATTTTTATATCCTGGAAAAATGTCTCACTTGTTGAATCAGGCAAAAAATCAGATGGTTGCCAATTGGTATCAATTGGTTTCAGGTATGAATCCATCATATCAAGCATATAAGTCTCGATATGCAACATTACTTCCCTTCTTTTCTCTGCAAAAAAACTCATTCGTTTTATATTTAAAATTTACCCAAATATACCAAAAAAAATGGCATAGTAATGATATGAAAACCTATTTTATATGGGAGTATTGATAAACAAGAAAAGCCTGCAGTCCAATGACTGCAGGCTTTCTTTAAGATTTGGCACCGACCTACTCTCCCACGTGTTACCGCAGTACCATTGGCTCTGGTGGGCTTAACTTCTCTGTT
>NZ_DATHGC010000337.1:0-6263 GCF_035317785.1 Pedobacter sp.
TAATCAAATAAAAGCGCATCTTCATTCAGGATACTGCAGCTTTTGGCATTCTTTGAAGTCCCCAAAAAAGTCTCTTTGAAAGCCCGGAGCCGTTGTGCCCTGTACAGGTCAGGACGCACAATCACTTCCTTCAGCACACTCACCGATTCTTCCATCACAAGGTCAAAATCCGTGGACTTGACAGACAGTATTACATTCTGACTGGCAGGCAGATACCCGATCATCTGGACCAGTACAGTGTAGCTTCCGGGATTTAAGTTAGGGATCAGAAACCTTCCTGTATTATCAGCTGAAACTCCGATCTTATAATGGCTCAGGTATACCGACGCACCCGGAAGCGGCTGCCCTTTCCGGTCTTTGATCATCCCCGAAATGCTCATTTTCTTTGCGATCACCTTCATCGTATCCTTTGCGCTGATCATGACCAGTCTGTCGTGTATGGCATATTTTAACGGAAGGTCTGAAAAAGCAGAATCCAGTGCCTGCTCAATGCTTGCATTCTTCACATCAATACTTACCGGCTTTATATTTTTCATGATGTCCTCATTATAAAGAAAATCGTAACCGCTTTGCTTCCTGAGCTCTTTAAATACACTTTGCAGCCTGACCTCCGTCTTTTTTACCGTGATTTGCTGGGTAAAAGCGACAGTATGAATGATTGCTGTGAAAAAAATTATCAACGCTATCCTCATTTATTCCACGACTACGGTTTTTCCTTCAATTTTAAACTTAACCTTTCCGGTCACCTCGAGTGCCTTGAGTACGGTGGACATGTTTTTTGACCTGGAAATTGTTCCGCTCAGATGCAGTTCGCTGTGACTTCCATTGTCGATGATCTCTACATTGTACCACCTGGACAACTGGCGCAAAATGCTGCCGAACGCTTCATTGTTAAAAATAAAATCCCCGTTCTTCCAGGCCACAGTTTCATTTACATCAGCACTGCTCACTTTCAGTGTGTTTTTCGCCAGCTGTGACTGTTGTCCGGGCAGCAATACTTTTTGTCCCTTGTCACTTAATATCTTCACAGACCCTTCCAGCAGCGTCGTTCTGGTCGCACCTTCGTCACCATAAGAGTTGACGTTAAAGTGCGTACCCAGTACTTCGACCTGCTGCCGGTCTGTTTTAACAATAAAAGGATGACTTTTGTCCTTCGCAACCTCAAAATAAGCCTCACCGCTAAGTTGCACCATGCGGTTTTTGAGGTTGGCAAAATTTGCAGGATAAGTTATGGACGAAGCGGCATTGAGCCAGACTTTCGATCCATCAGGTAAAATTACCTGGTATTGCTGCCCTTTGACAGTCGAGAGCGTATTGAATACGTTTGAGAGCGCATTAATTTTTTTGTTAAATTTCGCAAAGCTATAAATCAGTTTTCCATCGGCAGTCTTGGAGATGGATACCCCGTTCTGTTCAGCTATTTTTCCATTGGCCGCTTCAGACAAAGCAATCTTTACTCCATTTGCAAGGGTAAGGGTCGCAGTTTGTACACCAGGTGCTACGTCATTGGACGGTTTCTTTGATACCCTGGAATCAATGACGGGTTTGATATTGGTTTTTGAATTGTAGCTAAAGAGGCAGGCACCTGCGATAATAAGTACGGCAGCGGCGGCTGCTGCCGGATACCACAGCTTTCTTGTTTTCAAAGTTCTGGCTGCCTGCGCTTTCATCAGCGACCCGTAGACCAGATCACTCTCTGCCTCCAGTTCAGTCTCTGACAGTACGGGAATGTCCTTTTTGCGAAAATAATGCAGTCTGTACTTCGCTGTCTGTTCCTCGGTATTTTCTCTTTCCATGTTTTTTCTATGGTATTACGGAACCCATAAATTCCGTATTCATAAACAAAGGCAACTCAGGAATGGCAAATGGGGACAGCGGACGAAAAAAATACTTAAATAATGAAAGTAATGTAAATGAGCAAGCCAAGTTTCAGCTTTAAATGCTTCATGGCTCTTTTCAATTGGGTATTTACGGTAGACTCCGCGACGCCGGTGTGTTCAGAAATTTCCTTTGCCGACATGTACCTTTTGCTTTTCAGCTCATATACTTCCCGCATTCGTGGCGGCATTTCTGCAATGGTCTTTTCAATCATCGCAGAGATGTCTTTTTCCCTGATGAGGTAATCCGTTCCCTGACTTTCGATATCGATGTAAAAAGAACCGCCCTCAGCATATTTACTCAGCACCTGCTTATGTTTATAGATGTTATAGATCTTGTTGAGCACAGATTTGTACAAATAACCCGCAAGACTTCCCGTAAAATTCAGGGTTTTCCGGTTCGTGAGCATCCAGGCAAATACGTCCTGAATGACATCTCTCGATTCTTCTTTATTGCCGAGTTTATGATAGGCATAGAGGTAAAGCGGCTTGTCATAACGCAGGTAAATTTCCTTAAACGCAGCGTCATCACCAGAGTTAAATAGTACAATTAATTCCTGATCGTTATAGCTGTTGTAGCCCGGCATCCTGCGAATATTTGGTTACCATAAAGATATAAAATTAATTCTTACCCTAATATTGAATCTCTCTTTTGATCAAAAAGAAAGGGAGTGTGTCGTAAATCCGCTCTACAATTGTCGTATATGCCCCTGTCTATTAGCTGTTTTTACCTGCATATTTGTTAAAGCAAATTCATACAAACATAAATCAATACTAAAAATTACTTTTATGTCAGACAACAAAATTTCATTACACAGAGTTATCAAGGCATCACCTGAAAAGGTGTATCGTGCCTTTACTGAAGACACAGCCATCGCTTCGTGGCTGCCTCCTTATGGTTTTCTTTGTACTATTCAGAACAGGGATGTGCGGGTAGGTGGTACTTATAACATGTCGTTCCAGAATTTTACAACTGGAAATGGCCACTCCTGGAGCGGAGAATTTCTGGAGATAAAGCCTAACGAGTTTTTAAAGTACACAGACAAATTTGACGATCCGAACCTGCCTGGTGCAATGGTCACTTCTGTTTGGTTTCAAAAAACATCTGTAGGTACAGAACTAAAAGTTTTGCAGGAAGGAATACCTGCTGTGATCCCAGCCGAAATGTGTTATCTGGGCTGGCAGGAATCAATCGAAAAACTGATTAAGCTGGTAGAACCTGAAATACCGGATGCCTGAACAGGCTTCCGGTATTAAGGCCAGGGCAGCAGGTCTATTGGGAAAGCGCAAAAGAGATCGGCATGTTGTACCTTACCCTTACAGCTCTGCCGTTCTGTATGCCCGGTTTCCACTTAGGTGATTTTTTGATCACACGTACAGCTTCTGCATCCAGGGATCCGAATACCCCTTTAACCAGGGTCACATTGGAAATAGAACCATCTTTTTCTACAACGAAACTGACGAATACTTTTCCTTGTTTGTCCTGCTCCTGCGCATCATAAGGATACCTTAGATTTCTTTGCAGGTATTTGGCCCAGCCTTTCATGCCGCCTTCAAAATCGGGATAGATTTCAACAGATGTTCCATCATATATGGTTTCTTCAGTTCCGGAGCCGGAGACAGTGCCCGGACCTGTGCCGTTGCCTTCAGCCGGAAGCGAAGTCAAATCAGTTTCTTTGCCGGTTTGTGTCACCGGGCCAACTACCGCGTTTTCCATTTCATCTGCGGTTGGCGGTTCGACAACCAGGGGCTTATTGACTACTACTACTGGATTTGATGGAAGCTTGACCATTTTGATCTTTTCTTTAATCGGTTCAGACTTGGGTGGCTCCACTTTCTCTAACGGTTTGGTCTGCTCGATTGGCGGGTGGATTGGCGCCATTGTCACCGGTATATCGGGTCTGGCGTCATCAACAGTCGTCTCCGGATGAAGGTATTTGTAGATCATCGGGCTGGCAAACAGCAGGATAAAAAGCGGAGCGGCAATGAACAATGCACGCAATGTGTTTTGGTCTGAATGCAAACGAAGTTCATAGGCTCCGTAAGCCTGGTTCCTGTTCTTAAACACAAGATTGAGCCACTCAGTCTTGTTTAGATTTGATGTTGTGTTTAGCATGGTGTTTCAGGTATTGGTTTGATCTAATGATGATACCAATACCGGAATTCCATAAATAAATGACCAAATCTCAACTAACCTCCCTGTCAAAGCCAATTCGCAAACTTTGCAATACTCCTTCTGTGCCTCATCCTTCGATACACCCCATCACACTCCCTGCTTCCAGCCACGTTTGTATTGCCCTCAATTCCCATTACAAAATCCCCCTGCACCCGCTCCAAAATCCCGCAATGCCCTATCCGTCTCAGTTCCGGAAAATATATTCCATAAATTAATCCTGGCCTAACTGTCCCCTCTTGAAATTACTTGTCGTTTTTTAATGATAATACCGGAGTTAATATAATTAAATTTCACAGACAAAAACTTGCTTTTCGCAGATCGCTTTTTCAATAACTTTCCCTGCCCCGTAATTTCGTGCTCAATGAAAGTATTGATCATGCGGTTCAAATTAAGTTTAATGTTACTGATGCTGATCTGCGGACCGGTTCTTGGTCTGGCCCAGGTGAATAAGATTATAGGAAGTGTTAGGGGCAATACCGGCAGCGTTTTGAGCGCAGTAACTGTTAGGATGATTATCGACATAGATACCCTTAGTACTTACACAGACAGCCTGGGAAAGTTTAGTTTCCCTGCACCTGAAACACTGAAGTTTAAGCTACACCTGAGTACCTTGGGTTATTTTTCCTTTACACAAACCTATCAACTACAAACCGAGAAGCCAGAAATGGAACTGGGGGTTTTGGTCTTAAAGTACGACCCGTACATGCTGGACCAGGTAGAGATCAAAGGCAAATTAAAACGGATTACGGCAAAGACCGATACGATTGAATACAAGGCCCTTGCCTATTCTGTGCTGCCTGCTGATCTTGTGAGCAAACTGCAGATCATCGATGACCATGGAGATCAGGCCGCTTTTACAGGAAACAAAACGGGCATAAGACCCACAAAAATACTGAATCTGGTAACCAAATCCGGCAAAAATCAGGTCCGGTTTGGTCAGATAAAGATCGGGCTGGGCACCAACAGGCGATACGGAATGGAAGGAGCAGTAAATTATTGGCAGGGTAACAAGCAGGTATCTCTGAATGCTAAGCTGAATCGGGCAGACAACGGGGCCGGAACAGACGATGAGAAAGCGGCAGGAATTACTTATTGGGACAGTCTGGGCAAACAAATCGAGGGCAATCTACAAGTCCGCTTACATGTACAAAGATTTCTGGTTCTCCGTTATCAGGTAAGATAAAACCAAATCCTTTTGAATTGTTAAAAAATTTTACTGTTCCTTGTGGCATTGTTTTGAATTAAAATTTGTGATATGGGTTAATTGTGATCATTGTGTGTGCTGAGCATAAATTTAATGCTATTTATGCTATTTATGCTATTTATACTTAATGCTAATTTCTTTATTTTGACGTTATAAAACCGACTAAATTTAAAGCCTCATATCCAGAAGCAGGCATTTATGATAAAATCCTGCTCAAGCAAGATTGAAATACTATCCATGCCGCCAGTTTAGCTGTCCGATCATCCTGATCATACAAAGGATTGAGCTCGGCAATGTCAATGCTCATCAATTTTTTATTGTTCAGTATTGTTCTCAATATCCGCAAAAAGAAGGCATCTGGCACCGTTCCTACAGGTGCAACTGCGCTAACACCCGGAGCATAGGCCGAGGCAAAGACATCCAGATCTATGGTCAGGTAAATTGCATCTGATCCGCTCATGAAGCTTTGCAGGCTATCGAGTACCTGTGCTTCCCGCCCTACCCGGAAATCTTCCGCAGCAATGTAATTGATCTGCAATTCTTCAGCCGTTTTATACAATCTCCGGGTATTGGAATGCTGCTGGATGCCAATCGGAAAGTACCTGAAAGGCATACCCAAATCTTTGCAGTCCTGCGCAATTTGCCAAAAACCTGTTCCCGAAGTCGGCCCCGAAATCCCGGGTTCACGCAAGTCAAAATGGGCATCAAAATTAATAATTCCAATATTCCTTCCGGTTTCCCCTTTCTTCAAAAAGTTCTTTATTGCTGAATAATGCGGATAAACGACCTCGTGGCCACCGCCTAAAACCAGTGTTCTGTAGCCCAGGGAAAGCAGCTCAGTAATGAAGTCACTCAAAGCCGCCTGCGCGGTTTCGAGTTGTCCGTCAATGCAGTAAATATTTCCGGCATCGACCAGCATCAGGTCGTCATCAAAATGAACGGGAAGTGAGGCGCAGGCTTTGCGTATCGCATCAGGGCCTTCTTTTGCACCCGTCCTGCCCAGGTT
>NZ_DATHGC010000338.1:0-12270 GCF_035317785.1 Pedobacter sp.
AGGGTCGGGAAGGGTAGAGGAGATGTAGGCTTTTGCTTTCCAGATCTCCAGGATATCTTCAGCGGCTACCGTATAAGCATCATATACTTTATTGTCAGAGATCAGCTTTAGCTCTTTATTGTCTTTAAAGCGGTTGCCGGCCCTTTTGTAAACTACGCCTTCGTTTTTACTGATGATGATATAGGTCTCGCCTGTTTTAACATCATTCCAGTTGTCCAGGTATTCTGCCAGGATGATGCTGCCCGACTGGATGGGAAGCATGGAATCGCCGATGATCTCAAAGGCCCTGAAGGTTCCCTGTCTTAAAAAAGGAAGCGGGAGCTGGAACCTGGGCAGCTCCTTGATGTATTGAGGATCAGAGAAACCATTGAGGTAACCTGCACTTGCTTTGACAGGGACCATTTCGATGTTCTCGTTGTCGTCTTTGTCGACCGAGATGCTCAGTATGCGCAGGTTGGAGCCCTGGCTTTTTGGCTTTGGTTTCCAGCTGTCATTTATATTTTCATTGATAAATTCATCAATGGTCAAATCAAAATACTCTGCTATTTTCTTTAGTAAATCATATTTCGGTTCTGCACGGTCTTCTTCATAAGCTCCGATAAGAGATCTTTTAATTTCCATAGCATCAGCGAATTGCTGCTGTGTGTGGCCTTTTTTCTTTCTTAAGTACTTAAGATTGGATGAAATATTTGACATAAAATAAAAATTTAATATTTATTTGTTTTTACTAAAATAGTTAGTATTATTGTGCCAATAAAGTTAGTAATATTTATTGAAATAACCAACAGGTATACTAATTAAATTAGTTTGTAATTATTTAAGCTTAAAGACATGAAAAAATTCGTCTATATCGTAACCGACAGAAACCGTACTAGTTTACACGTTGGAATGAGTTCAGATCTCATTAAGACATTGGATTTTTATAAGCAGATGCCGAGCCTGTTCTTTGACAACGCCCAGCAGCTTACGCGACTGGTGTATTTTGAGGAGTTTAAAACTGAAGTACAGGCATTGAGCAGGTTTAAATTGATGAGCAGGTTTACAAGAATGCAAAAGGAAAGGGTGGTCAGGTCCTGCAACCCGGACTGGATCGATCTGACCATTGGTTTGGATTTTGAACACCTGATGTCGGGGAAGAAGATCGTAAACCAGGTTAATTTGCCTTTCACCATATTGTCTTAAGCTTTTAAAATAACAAAGCCCGAATACATTGTATTCAGGCTTTGCATGGTATCATATGGTAATGAAGCTGGTTTATGCCTTATGTTCAGCTGTAAACTACCAGCCTGGTGCAAAGGTTAAGCCGAAAACTCCCGAGGATTTGTCCTTGCGCTGGAAAGGGAAAGCATAATAAGGCTCCAGTACAAAATATCCAAATACGTTTACCCTCAGAGAAATACCTACACTTAGTGCCGGAACCCGTTCATTGGTGACCTGGGTAGTGATGGGATTGTTTTTGTCATCCAGAATAGGTTGTCCCTGCGGATCGAGTACATTAACGGTTTCATAGGTTGGCTGACTTTTAAAAACAACTTTAGAATCTTCATTCCATGCCAGACCTGCATCAAAGAACAGGTTCAGATCAGAAAATAAGAACTTAGAAGGTATTTGTGTCAGTTTCTTAGGACCTGTAAATGGAAGCCTGATTTCAAAGTTAAATACCGCCATTTTACTTCCTGACAGCTGGTTGATGTCGAATGTTCCATCCTGGTTCTGGCTTTTATACAACGAATTTGCTTCATATCCCCGGATGTAGTATGGATAGCCCACAAACAGGGGATATAGATTTTCTCCATCCTTACCGATCCTCAGGTAATTGTATGTCCTGGCAGCTAATGTAATGGGTTTAAGACGGACATATTTCCTGAGATCAACAGTTACCGCAGAAAAATTATAATCTCCAAAATACTTTTCAGCACCTACCCGGTATCTGAAACCATCCAGCGGAGAGGTCAGTCCGTTTATCGAATTGTCTCCGACAAAAGAAGCATTGGCCTGAAATATATTAAATGAATTCAAAGGGAATCCAAACTCATTGGTGGCCTGGCTTGTTGGAATTTTTGAACGCTCCGATGTAAGATACCGCCCATCGTAGCCATAATAATTGCTAATGCGGTCAACACGGTAACTGTAATAAGAGAACGCGCCGCCGGCTTCAAATCTGTGTACTTTGCTAAAAGGGTAGGAGCCAAACAGCTGGATCTGGTCTTCAAATGTCCTGATCAGGTTGGTTCTGTCGTTAATGACGCCTACTTTAGTCCCGTCATTATAGGTTAGCTCGTCCTCGACAATCTCCCTGAAACCTGTAATATACGGGATGTGTGATACCGCCACACCCCAGTTGATCCGGTTTTGCTGATTGATGTAACCTACCATACCGCCGAAATCATAGATCTCACCATTGACGGACAGGTTGGCAATGATCTGGTTTCTGCCCAAAATATCACTGAACATGCCTACAATACCTCCCTGCATCCCGGTACCGAACCTGCTGGTTGATACACCTACACCACTATTGGCCAAGTAATCTAACCTGAACTTTGGCTTGTAAGGCACGGTTTTCATAGAGTCTGCTGTGGTCTTTTCGAACCTTTCAAAGTTATTCAGGTTGGAGTTGACGATATCTACGCCTACACTTTCCTTAGGGGGAAGAACGGCAGCATCAAAATTAACTTCGCTGGGGTCAACAGATTTCGATTTGAAGTTACTTAACGGAGAATTGTAAAGCGTATAGCGCTGGGAGCGATAATAACTGTAAACAATGTCGTCATTTCTGGCTACAGAAATGGCAGGTGAGAACTCGGTGATCCCGCTGATGCCTGTAAAGTAATCAGTGAGTTGATTTACCGTATTTCCTTCGAGGTTATATTCATATAAATTCCTGAAACCGTCTCTGTTGGATAGGAAGAACAGTCTTTTACTGTCGCCGGAGAATTGGGCATTCAGGTTATTTGCACCCGGGAATACCGGTACATCTGTTAAAGATTTGCTGGCAATGTCGTAAACAGTCAGATTGATCGGCTGAACTGCAGTGATTCCATTCTTGTTTATAGCGGCCCTGTCTGAGGAGAAAACAATCTTTTTGCCGTCAGGCGAATAGCTTGGGGCATAATCAGAGAAAGTATCGTTGGTGATCTGGGTGACCACTTTGGTTTTAAGGTTATAAGAGAAAATGTCTCCCTGGCCTTCGATCATTCCGGAAAAGGCAATGTCCTCTCCGTTTGGTGCCCAGGTGAGGTTCCCGAATTGCTCCACTTTACCCATATCCGCGCGCAGCGCCACACTTCCATTGTCAATGTTGATGACCATCATTTGGTTCTTGCCCTTGCTGAATATACTGAAAGCAAACCGCTTGCTGTCAGGAGACCAGGTTCCGGCGGATTCAATGAAGTTAAAATCATCGATGTGTGAATTCGCGACCTGGCTGCTCAGCTTTCTGATGATCCTGCCCGTCCTGGCATCTGCAAGGAAAAGATCGACCCCAAACAAATCTTTTTCCGAAAGGAAAGCAAGGTGCTTGCCATCAGGACTAATGGAAGGAGCAACATTCATATTGCCTGCATTTTTGTTGTCGATGATCCTGGTGCCGCTGATCTTAACCTGCGAACTGTCTGCCTTCAGCATGGGACGATAATGGGATTCGATTGCGTTCTTCCAGAGACCTGAAAGCGTATTGTCATCATAACCAAAAGTATATTTCAATCCATTTTCATAGCCGAATCTTGCGGTTGCTTTGAACAGGGGAACAATCGTGGTATCTCCGTACATGGACCCGATAAAAGTCCAGAACGCTTGTCCGTAACGATATGGAAAATATTTATTTGAATTCGTCAGGTCTTTCAGAGAAGGGATATCTCTGTTGAGTAAAGCATCCCGCATCCACATGGAGGTAAAGGCATCTACCTTCCCGACAGACAGATATTCCGCCATACCCTCGATCATCCACAAAGGGATTTCACTGATGTTTTCAAGACCAACAGAATCTTTCTCTAACAGGATATGGTATTGAAAAGCGTGGACGAGCTCATGACCCAGTACGTGCCTGGTTTGATTGCTCAGTTCCATAACCGGCATGATCACCCTGTTCTTCAGTGCCTCCGTAACACCGCCCGTACCGATGCCGATTTCTCCCTGAAGTGCTGTAGTTTGCTGGAAATCAGGATGGTTGCTGTATAAAATGATAGGGTTCTTTTTCAGGAAAGTGTCCCTGAAGATCTCCTGGTGCATCTTGTACCAGGTTTCTGCTTCCTGAATGATCTTATGGATCATCTTTTCATTTTTGAGGTAATAGTACAGCTCAAAATGCGGCGTTTGCAGGACCTTGAACTTTTCATTCTTGTACCTCACCTTATTTTGTCCAAAGTATTGGGCTTGAACGGAAACAGCAAATACCATAAGGATGATCAGCAACGGGATTGATCTTCTCAAAAATGTAAAGCTCCTTGTCATATGAATAGTTTAGTTATGTAATTAAATGTACGTAATCTTAACAAAAATAGTTGTGTGGGATTTCCCGGTTAATTGTTGTTATTTTTTTCTTTCTCCTTTTCTTCCTGTCTCTGCTTTCTTTTTAACTGACGCTCTTCCTTTTTTGTAAGCGGAACGACCGCTGCTGGTTGCTTAACAGGTTCGGCAGGTTTTTGTTCTTCAGGCTTAGGAGCAGTCACTTCCTGATTTTGAACAGGCTGTTCCGGTGTTTCTTCGGTTACAGGCACCTCAAAATCTGAAGAATCAACCATGAGGCTGTCATTTTCGGTAGTATCGACTTCAATTCTTGGTGAAGGACAGTTGATATCCCTGGTGATCTTTACCTTGGATTTAGGGAAAGGCCCCATGGTATAACCTGTAGTCGGGTCTTTATAAACCTTTTCCATAAACTTGGCAAAAATAGGAAGGGCAGTTCTGGAGCCCTCACCGGTTTCTCCATTCTGAAAATGTGCAGTACGTTCATCGCAGCCTACCCATACACCGGTAACCAGGTCCTTGGTGATGCCCATATACCAGGCATCCACATAATCAGATGAAGTGCCTGTTTTTCCGCCGATCTGGTTGTTCTTTTTCCAAAGGTCCCATTCCCAAAGGGCCTGTGAAGTACCGCCGGGTTCTTCCATACCTCCTCTGAACATGTAAAGCATCAGCCAGGAGATCTCTTCCGTCAATACACGCTTCATTTTTGCGGTGAATTCTTCAATGACATTGTCGTCCAGATCAGTGATCTTCTCTACCAGGATAGGATCAGTTCTGACCCCTTCATTTAAGAAAGTACCATAAGCCCTGACCATTTCGTATACCGAGACATCATTTGGGCCTAAGCTAACTGAAGGTACAGTGGCCAGGTGGCTGTCTATGCCGCATTCATGTGCCCATTTGACCACATTGTCTGCGCCTACCGCATCTGTTACCTGCGCAGTAATGGTATTTACTGATTTCGCCATGGCCCAGCGCAGGGACATTTCACGGTAAGTTACACTCCAGTCTGAATTTTTAGGTTCCCAGTATTCTGTTTTGCCTTTCTCCTGGTAAGCGATTCTGACCGGCTTGTCAGTAAATTTATCACACGGACTCATTCCCTGTTCCAGCGCAGCCAGGTAGGCAAAAGGCTTAAAGGTGGAGCCGGCTTGTCTTTTGGACTGTTTTACATGATCATATTTAAAGAATTTATGGTCAATGCCGCCCACCCAAACTTTGATCTTACCGTTGAAAGGATCGAGGGTCATCATACCCGTATTCAATATTTTGCCATAATAGCGGATAGAATCCAGGGTAGAGAACAGCGTATCACGGTCGCCTTTCCAGGTGAAGATCTTCATCTTCTTTTTTCTGTTGAAATAGGCAGTCACAGAATCGGGCGCATTTGCAAATTTCTTTTGCAGCAGGGAGTAAATTGGCAGGTTTTTCATTGCCCTGCCCGGGTAGTCGACCTTTTGTTTCTCAGAATCTTCCCATGGATCTTCATTGCCCCAGACGTTATAGAACCTGCGCTGTAGGGACTTCATCTGCTCTGCAACGGCTTCCTCAGCGTATTTCTGCAGTTTGGAATCTATAGTCGTATAAATTTTCAGGCCATCTTCATAAAGATCATAATTATTGTCTTTACACCATTTATCCAGGTATTTGTCTACAGCGGCCCTGAGGTAAGAATCGCCGTCACTGCCTTCATCCACGCGTCCTTCCTTAAGCTGAAGGGCTGCGTTTTTAAAGGTGTTTAACTGCGCAACTGTGATGTAGTTATATTTGTTCATTTGGGCCAGGGCCACATTACGTCTTTCCAGAGCCTTATCAGGGTTTTTAATCGGATTATAGGTGGTAGTCCCTTTGAGCATACCTACCAGCAACGCAGATTCAGGAATGTCAAGCTCATTCGTTTCCTTATCAAAATAGATCCTGGAGGCGGTCTTTATTCCATACGCATTGTTGCCGAATGACACCGTATTGAGGTACATGGTAATGATGTCGTTTTTAGAATAGTTGGACTCCAGCTTGACGGCAGTCAGCCATTCCTTGAGTTTTGGGATGATCGTACGCAGCAGGGGGATTTTACTAAGGAGGCCCTGGGATTTGTTATACCTGGTGCGGTAAAGATTTTTGGCAAGCTGCTGCGTGATGGTACTTGCACCGCGCCTGTCGCCCGTAGCTGTGGAGATTCCGCTGGATAACAAAGAACGGAAGTCTATACCCATATGACTGTAAAAGCGGGCATCTTCCGTGGCAACCAGTGCGTTGATGACACTTGGCGCAATTTCATTAAAATTAACCGGAGTCCTGTTCTCTTTATAATACCGGCCTATCAGTTTGCCGTCCGAAGTATACAATTCTGATCCTACACGAAGGGTAGGGGTTTTAATGTCTTTACGAGAAGGAGAGTATCCGAAGAGCCATAAGAAGTTGAGTTGCAGCGCACAAAAGAAGATGATGATACAATAAAGGAATATACTTGAATAACGGATATACCTATTGCGAATTTCTTTAAACATGGGATAAAGATCAAAAAAAACGTAAAACTCTTAGTGTTAAATAGTGTTAAAACTTGTGGTACAAATTAACGTAATTAATTTACTTAAATTTTCCCTGCTGTTTAAATTTATCTCATGTTCCACTGTGCAAAGCATGATGGACAGTTATCATTAATTGTTAATATTGCATCCTAAACTTTTTCAGGTCGGCAGGATGTGTCTTTTTTCTTTCCAGTTCCCCTGCGTAGATGACCCTGCCAAGATTCTTCATAAATGGATAGCACACCGTCTCATACTCATATTTATTGTCATTATAGATGCCGTCATCATTAGACTGGATCACGGCAGTTAAAAAAAACTCGATGTTGTTCTTGAAATCAACAAAGTAGGAGTTGTCAATGATGAAGCCATAGGAGTCACCGTACTTGTTGAAGATCCTGATATCCGCATCAATCTCCGCGTTCTTTTGCCGGCCATAATAGAGCATTTTGGCATAGGTTGGCCAAAATTCATCAGGGTCATAAGCAGGATAGTCGCTTTCGGTAGGGAGCTTGCTCATATAAGTATAGATCAGCTTATAATCTGCCGCATGGAGATTGAACCTTTCTTCTGCAGGGAAAGCTTCCGGAAAGATCAGTTTTTTCATCAGGGCCTGCTGGTCTGAAATGGCGAAAGCATTCTTGTTTTCCAGCCTGAAAGGTTTATTGACCAGTTTGTCGGCACTGTCCAGGTAGCCAATGCCCATAGTTGTGTTGGTCAGTTCCAGCGGGTATTCCAGGGAATCGTACTGCGCCGGCTGCTCATATACCAGCTTATCCCCATTGTAAAATTTGATGGGATTGGTATGTTTTGCCGGTTCTCCGGCATCGCCGATGGCCAGCCTGTTGAGGATCCTGCTGTTGTTGAGGCCATATTTTTTCAGCTTACTGTTGATCTCCGCACGGCCAATGAATTCAAATAAACGGTTAAAAGCGTCATTATCACTCGTCAGCAGGATCTTTTTGATGTAATGTTCCAGAGACGGCAATTGATTTTCCGCAGTACTGTCCTGCAATACTTTAGTCTGCCCGGCATAAGCGCTATCGGTGATCATGGTGCTTTTCACAGTCAGCCCCTTTACTTTTAACGCATTGAGCTTTTCCAGGGCGAAGATGACAGCTGCGAGTTTAACCGTACTGGCAGGATAGAAGTACCTGTGATCATCCAGGTTGTAACTGAAAGTTTTAAATACAGGTTTGTTGCGGCCGTCCCGGTCTACCTGTGTATACAAAACCTGCACCTGGTTTTTCTGAGGATGATTCAATACACCGGCAAAAAGATCGGCATGCTTGAGCATCAGGTTTTCAATATACACGGTGTCAGTAGTTTGAGCCATCGCATTCAGGTTAAGAAAAGTAAAAAGGAGAAGGGATAATTGTTTCATAAGCAAGAGTTATGAGCATAAATATAATGATGTTTGTTGTAATGCTTAATAATTAAGTACATTTGCAGCGCTTTTGGTTTCTTTCCTCGTAAAAAGGAAGAATTAAAAGGGAATACGGTGTGATTCCGTAACTGTCCCGCAGCTGTAAGCTCCAAAACGGTGTTCAAATCTTAGCCACTTTTCCGAATCTTGAAAAAGATGAGGACTGGGAAGGCAGAATAACCGGGAGTAAGTCAGAAGACCTGCCATTTGCATGATGATTTCATAGCTTTCGGGGATTGAAGCTAGGGGTGAGTGCTGATTTATTGTATTTCATTTCCTTGATCTAACTGTTTGCTGTGGGTAAATAACTCACAACAAAATTATTGTTGTTGTTTGCCATATTTTTTGAAGAAGAATAAATTAAACAAACAATAGAAGATGAAGATTAACAACAAACTATTAATTGCAGCCGGGTTGGGCTTGCTGCAATTTGGTATCAATGACACAGTCAGTGCACAGGAAGCCATTAAGCTGGATAGCGTAGTGATTTCCGCGACCAAAAATGACCAGAAACAATCTCAGACCGGCAAGGTCGTGACCATTATCGGGAGTGATGTCCTGGAACGCAGCCATGGCAAAAACCTGACCGACCTGCTAAATGAGCAGGCAGGTATCGTGGTAGGTGGCACAACCGGCAACATCGGCCTGAACAAAGCCCTTTTTGTCCGCGGTGCAGCAAGTGCCTATGCTGTAGTATTGATTGACGGGATCTTAGTAAGCAATCCTGCCGGCTCAGGATCTTCATTTGACCTGCGCATGTTTGCAATCGACCAAATCGACCATATTGAGATCATCAAAGGCGGACAGTCTACCATTTACGGCTCAGATGCCGTGGCGGGTGTGGTCAATATCATCACCAAAAAAGGACAGAAAGCGGGCAACAGTGTTTATGGCGTAGCCAGCTACGGAAGCTATAAAACCTATAAAGGTACCATAGGTATCAGTGCCAATGTAGAAAAATTCTCCTATAACATTGCCTATACCCAGGTTAAAACCGATGGTATTTCGGAAGCTGCAATACCAGCAGGAACTGCCGCTGATTTTGATAAGGACGGAAACAAAACAGGTACTGTAAATGCAAATTTTTCCCTGCAGGCCACAGACAAATTTAGCATCAGTCCATTCCTGCGTTACTCTTATGGCCATTACGATTTCGATGCAGGTTCTTTTGCAGACAATCCAGCCAACAACTTCAAGCTGGAACATTTCAATGGCGGCCTGAATACCAAATATGAGTTTGGCACTGGTAAACTGAACTTGAATTACAGTTATGAAACTTCAAAACTGAATACGGTAAACCAGTATGGTGCCAGTTTGTCCGTAGGAAATATGCAGCTGGCTGACCTTTATTATAACCAGAAACTGGGCGATAAGGTCGATGTTCTGATCGGTGTGGACAACAGGCATACAGATTTCAGGTTAAACTCCAGCTCCAAACCATCCACTGATTTGTTCAGTACCTATGCCTCAGTATTTGCACATGACCTCAGTATTTTCAATATTGAAATCGGAGGGCGCTATAACAAACACAAACAATATGGCGAAAACTATACCTATAACATCACACCTTCAATCAATGTGATCAAGCAGGTGAAACTTTTCGGTACAGTTTCCACCTCATTTAAAGCACCTACCTTAGAAAACCTGTTTGGTGCCTTTGGTGCCAACCTTGACCTTATTCCTGAAAAGTCCAAAAACTACGAAGCAGGTGTCAACTTCAGTTTTGCAGATGATAAATACAGCCTGCGCGCTGCCGGCTTTAAAAGGGACCTGACCAATGCCATTGTATATGGAAATGTGGGTTATGTGAACCAGGCCAGTCAGACTGCCAAAGGTTTTGAGATAGAACCGGCTGCCAGGTTTGGTATTTTCAACATCAATGGATACTATGCTTATGTAGAGGGAACAGAATTCAACTTTGTAACCAGCGAGGTTTCAAATTACCTGCTGCGCAGACCAAAGCACATCATTGGTATTAACGCAGGCGCACAAGCCACCAGTGCCCTTTTTGTGAGTTCTTCGTTTAAATACAACGGGTCGCGCACAGATGGTAATTTTAACGATTATGTCATCGAAAACCTGCCGTCATACAAACTCCTGAACTTTTACGCAGAATATACGCTGGTCAATAAAAGAGTAAAGCTTTTTGCAGACCTTAAGAATGTTCTGGACGAGCAATACGACGAGTTTTACGGGTACAATAGTATGGGTTTTAATATGAATGCCGGTGTAAGTTTTAATATTAAATAAAGAATTGATATTTTTACACCATTCAAAAACTACAAATATGTCATTAGATAAAATCAACATCAGAAATTACATCCTAATCCTGATCGTTATTGCTGCTGCGGCCACCCGTTTCTTCCATTTGGAAAGTTTTACTTCCTGGTTCAACTTTACGCCAATCGGTGCCATAGCCATGTTTGGAGGATCCTATTATAAGAGCCGTACCAAAGCTTATCTTATTCCTTTGGTCATCCTTTTTTGCAGCGACCTGATTTTGAATTTTACGGTTTATTATAATATAGATGGCAAGTTTGATGCTGCTGTATGGACCTATTTAAGCTTTATGCTGATGGTTACCGTTGGCAGATACATGAAAAAGGTAAATGTATGGACAGTGATTGCCGGCTCTTTTGCCTGTGTATTTATCCACTGGATCGTTTCTGACATCAGTGTGGTGATGATGACCGGTTCTATGTATCCAAGAACTTTTGCCGGCTACCTGCTTGCGCTGCAGAACGCAATCCCATGGGAAAGAAACCTGCTGGTCAGTACTTTGGTTTACAGCCTGGTCATGTTTGGCGGATTTGAATACGCGAAAAGTAAATTCCCGGCATTGCAGCTCAACAGCACTGCAGAGTTACAGCACTCTTAATCCGTTCTATAAAATCATTTTAAGCCCCTTTTGCCCAGTGTACAAAAGGGGCTTTTTATCAATATCCTTATGAAGATCGTTTCATTTTTACCTGCAGCCACCAAGATGATCTATGACATGGGCCTGCAGGAGCACCTTTATGGGGTCACTTTTGAATGCCCTGAAGAAGCCGCAGATATACCAAAGGTGGTCCGCTGTGTGCTGGAAGGCAAGAACTACTCCAGTATAGAGATCGACCGTATATTTTCAGCGTCAAAAGCACAGGGCAAAAGTCTGTACTGGGTAGATGAAGAGCTGCTGGAGCAGATCCAGCCAGATGTGATCTTTACCCAGGATACCTGCGAAGTATGCCTTATCGATACCGCCTGCACCCTGTCTTCTATCGCCAATCTCAGCAAACAACCTGAGCTGGTGACACTAAGTCCCAATAACCTGCAGGATGTGTTTGATTGTGCATTAACAATCGCGAAGACCATAGGCAGAGAAGAGATCGCCTTGCATTACCTCGCCGAATTAAAGCAAAAGCTTGATGACATCATTGACAGGCTCCGTGCAGACCGTGCTCCTCTGAAAAGAGTCATGATCATGGAATGGATAGAGCCCATTTACAATTGCGGGCACTGGATCCCTTTCCAGGTAGCGGCAGCAGGAGGAGTAGACATGCTTTCCAACCCGGCGGGAGATTCAATAGTGACCAGATGGGAAAAGGTCAGAAAGTATAATCCCGAAGTATTGGTGATTGCACCCTGCGGTTTTGACATTCAGCGCAGCAGGCAAGAAATGCACCTGCTTTCCGCCAATCCCGGCTGGGAAGATTTGGAAGCTGTAAAAAACAAAGCCGTTTACATAGCTGATTTTGATCTGTTCACGCAGCCAAGTGTGGGTACGCTGGTACAGGGAATAGAATCATTGGCGGCCATGTTCCACCCGATGCTGTTCCGGCCTGAGCCGCATATCGCAAAAAGATTTGTAAA
>NZ_DATHGC010000339.1:0-12523 GCF_035317785.1 Pedobacter sp.
ATAAGGAGGTTCGGGCTCCTGCCCTACAGTCATTGTCAGCAAATGCCGGATGTTCAATTCAGCAAGATTTTCACTTATAGTGGCCGGAAGGTCTTCTTTCGTGAAAAACCAAACCACTTTATCTGTTAGTTTCAGACGGCCTTCCTGGACAGCAAAACCGATTGCTGTTGAAGTAAAACTTTTACTGGTTGAATATAAAGTGTGTTTGAACTGGGTATCATAGGGTTTCCAGGCTCCTTCTGCGACCACTTTTCCATGACGCAGGATTACAAAGTCATGCAGTTCCAGCTTGGACAATTTTGCGGCAGCATCCAGAAATGCGATGATTCCCGCTGATGACACATCCTGGGCTTCAGGTGTGCTTTGGGGCAGAAAATCCGTTTTACTGCCAGTCTGCGCGCAGATTGAAGGCAGGTATAGCGCATAAAATAATATGAAAATGGACAATAATCGTTTCATGATAGAGTTGCCAATTGGACTGTTAAAATAAGCAGAATAGTTTATTCTTCATCATCGCTGTCCATAAACAGCTCATCAATGTTCAATCTGAAGCCTGGCAGCAGGTCTGAGACAAGATCATCGCCGCTCGTATAAGGTTTTCCGGCTACGAAAATACCATCTTCATTGAGCAGGTACTGAATTAAGGATCTTTCCGATGGGTGTACTATCCAGTATTCACGCACGCCAAACTCTTCATAGATTTTGAATTTATTGTCCAGTTCTTTTCTGTTATTGCCAGGAGAAAGCACTTCGACCACGATATCTGGTGCGCCAATACAACCTCTCTGATCGATTTTAGTGGGATCACAAACTACGCAAACATCAGGCTGAAGTACGGTGGTTACATCCACATCGTCTTTTGATTTATAAGGAAAACGGACGTCAAAAGGTGCTATAAATGCGCGGCATCTATGATTTTTCAGGAACAGGTATAGTTCTCCAAATATCTTTCCAGTACATTCCTGATGCCTGGTTGAAGGTGCAGTCATCTCAAAGATCTTTCCTTTGATCAGCTCAAAACGTTCCTGTATGTGCCAGTTTAAATAATTGGCATATGAATAACTGCCAGAAAAATCAATATCATTGACAGTACTGATGACTTGTTCCGGATCATAGGATTTCGGACTGGTTTCCTGGTCCTGCACTTTTTTAGGACCTTCTTCTTTTTCTTTATCACTATTAACCTTCATATCCATAAAATTTGTAAATTCATAAAGCGGACAAAATATTATAAATGCATACACCAGGGAGATCTGACAAATGTAGATTGACTATTGCAATAAAAAAAAACTTTGTTTTGTACGAAATCTCAAAAAAGTGTAAGACAGTAGGTGTTTTTAGCCAAAAAGAACTAAATTGAATAAAGAGCGAAGTCGATTTAAGAGCGAAAAATTTTATACCCATGAGCCGAATTGCCAATATAAATTACAAACATCTTCTTGTTACAGCGCTAATGGTCTCCATTGTATCACTGACCAAAGCGCAAACCATCACAGCAGCGCATTTCAGGGTTTCTGATAAAACACAGGGCTTCAGATCAATAGAACTGATATTGAACTCAAAAATTATCATTGGCCTGGGGCCGGAGGGAAATATTTTTTATGTGGACCAGGTTGACGGAAACAATTCGGACAATGAAAACGAGAATGGCCCTTCTTATGATCGTTTTTATAATACAGAAGGGAATCCAACTTCTATCGCGAGCCAGGCAGTAACTTATTTCGACGGTTCTGACAAGGATAAAGAAGGTAAAATTCAATCAATAGGAAGTATAAAGTTCGACTATAATGACCGCTTTGATATTCACGACATTAAAGGCAGGCTGAAGTCGATTGGAAATATTAAGGTCACCTATAACAATACATTTGATATCCATGACAAGGCCGGTACCTTAAAGTCAATCGGCGACATTGACATCAAATACTATAATGCTTTTGACATCAACGATCCGCAGGGCAAGGTAAAATCAGTGGGTAAAGTGAAGGTCAGTTATTACAATAAGCTTGACGATGAAAAGTATTTTGGCAGGATAAAATCCATTACAGGAAATTCCAAACGTCTGTACATTACGAAGTAGCTTGCACAGAATTTATTAAACAAACGTTTTATTGCTAACCAAATTATCCCTAGAGTAATGAAAAAAACGAGTATCCTGTTGCTGGGCGCATGCTTTGCGTTTTTTAGCTGCAAAAAAGAAAGTGATCCGGAGGCTAAGCTGCCGGCAAAAAATTTGATTTCAGTAGCGGGCCCCGGCATCGCTGCAGCTGTGTATTGGAACACAGGCGTTGCCAATACTGCATGGAGTGCCTTTAATACCGCTTGCTACAATCCGGGCGGCAAGCTGTACTATGGTACCACGCTCAAAAACAGTGTAGCGGCCATCTGGACACAGGCCATATTCTGGGACATGGCCATGAGTGTGTATACCCGCCGCAAGACCGCTGCCGATTTAACACGGGTGAACGATATGTATACTGGAAACTACAACCAGTACGACGGTTACAACTGGAACAACACCACAGTTTGGTTTATTTATGATGACATCATGTGGTGGGTCATGTCGCTTGCACGGGCCAACCAGCTGACAGGCAATGCGACCTATTTAACCAAAGCCATATCTGGTTTCGACAGGGTGTGGAATGGCTCTTACGATCCCGTTGGCGGCGGCATGTATTGGGATTTTAACCATACCGGTAAAAACTCCTGCATTAATTTTCCCACCGTCATTGCGGCCATGCGCCTGTATGCCATCACCGGCAACAGCACCTACCTCACCAAAGCCCAAAATATTTATAACTGGTCAAAAACCAACCTGACCAACACCAGCACAGGTCAGGTTTATGACAATAAAATTGGCAGCAACCCTCCTGGAGGTCTGGCTTATACCTATAATGCAGGAACAGCGATCGGTGCGGCCTATGCCTTGTACAAGCAATCGGGCAATACGGCTTACCTGAACGATGCCAAACGTTACGCAGACTATGTCAAAAACAACTTATGTACCAACAGCATCCTTCCCGCTGAGGGCGATTTTAACGAGCAGGGCGTAATGAAGGCCATTTTTGCGGATTATATGATGCAGCTGATCAACGAAGGCAAGCAAACCCAATATTTAAGCTGGATAGAAACCAATGTCGATGCCGGCTGGACAAACCGTGATGCGTCCCGCAATCTGACTTACCGCAACTATGCCATTCCCTGTCCTACCGGCTACATCCAAACCTATGAGGCCTGTAGCATAGTGGCTTTTCTGCAGCTTGCTCCCGGAGTAATTTTTTACCAGATCACCTTATACGGCGGCACCAGCTCTGGCATTATCCCTAAAGGTAATTACACCATTTCTCAACTGCAAGCCATGGGATTTGTAAACGACTGGGCATCATCTGCCAAAATACCGCCGGGCTGGACGGTGACGATGTATAAAGACGACAATTTTACGGGACAGTCCTGGGTGATCAATTCGGATACACCGCACTTCCCTAACCTTTCGCCTACGGCCAATGATGTTGTTACGTCAGTCAAGATTCAATAAAACAACATTTCTTTTTATTCGCCCAATTTTTGCGACACAAACAAAAAAAGGTGTTCTTCGAAAAGGCATAGGATTTTTCAGTAGTGTCTATTGATTTTGTCTTCAAGAATGCTACGCAGTTTTTGCTCTTTTTCAGAGCAAAAGGTCCAGCCTTAGAGAGGAATTCCTTTTTTTGTATCTTTACCGCAAAAATGCAAGCCGTTCTATCGCTGCGAACTCGTTTCGGAGAGGAAAGTCCGGGCAACACAGAGCATCCCGCTTCCTAACGGGAAGGGTCCCGATGTAAAATCGGGATACGGAAAGTGCCGCAGAAAGCACACCGCCGATGGCCGTAAGGTACAGGTAAGGTTGAAAACGTGAGGTAAGAGCTCACGATTTTTGTCAGTGATGGCAAGACTGGTAAACCCCGGGAGTTGAAAGACCAAATAGGCTAACGCATGTAGGGCTGCTCGTCCGATGTTAGTGGGTAGGTCGTTAGAGATAAATGGCAACATTTATACTGGATTAATGATAGAATCCCGATTTATCGGGAACAGAACCCGGCTTACAGGCTTGCATTTTTTTGATTTTACAATGCTTTACTAATAAAAGTAATATATTAGCATACGGATAATAAAATTTTAACACACCACATGGCGAAACTGTTAATAATTGATGACGAGCGGGCGATAAGAAGCACACTACGTGAGATCTTGGAATATGAAAATTACGAAGTTGACGATATTGACAATGGTGTAGACGGACTTGACCTCATAAAGAAAAAGAAATACGACTTGGTTCTTTGCGACATCAAAATGAGCAAGATGGATGGCATGGAGGTGCTGGAACAGGCACTTGCCTATAGTCCTGATCTTCCTTTCATTATGATCTCGGGCCATGGCACGGTTGAAACTGCTATAGAAGCAAGTAAAAAGGGCGCATTTGACTTTATTTCCAAGCCACCTGATCTGAACAGGCTGCTGATCACGGTAAGAAACGCGCTCGACAGGGGAACTTTGGTTACTGAAACCAAAGTCCTGAAACGCAAGGTCAGCAAGACAAGAGATATCCTGGGTTCGTCTGATAACATCAACAAGATCAAAGAAACTATAGAACGCGTGGCCCCTACTGAGGCCCGTGTACTGATCACCGGCGCTAACGGCAGTGGTAAAGAATTGGTAGCCCGCTGGGTGCATGAAAAATCTAACCGTGCTGACAATCCGCTTATAGAAGTAAATTGTGCAGCCATTCCATCTGAATTGATTGAAAGTGAACTTTTCGGACACGAAAAAGGCTCCTTTACTTCTGCTGTTAAGCAGCGTATCGGTAAGTTTGAGCTGGCCAATGGCGGTACACTTTTCCTGGATGAAATCGGCGATATGAGTCTTTCTGCACAGGCAAAGGTACTAAGGGCTTTGCAGGAACATAAAATTACCCGTGTGGGTGGTGAGAAAGAACTGGAGGTAAATGTGAGGGTTCTTGCCGCTACAAACAAAGACCTGATGAAGGAGATTGAGGAAGGTAACTTCCGGATGGACCTTTACCACCGTCTGAATGTGATCAACATCCACGTACCCCCATTGACGGAGCGTACTGAAGATATTCCAGAGATCGCGCAAAACTTTTTGGAAGACATCTGTAAAGAGTATGGCATGCCGGTCAAAAAGATCAGTGAGGGTGCGATAGTTGCATTGCAGAACCTGCCATGGACAGGAAATGTACGGGAATTGCACAATATGATCGAGCGTTTGATCATCCTGAGTGATAAAACCATTACTGAACATGACGTCAGTGCATTTGCAAATCCGGGTGGTGGTACCAATATTGGTGCGGCTAATGGAAGCAGCCATGCATCTGCAGGCAGCAACGGAAGCGGCGGCGCTTTTAATTATGAAAAGTTCAGCAATTTCCAGGATTATAAGGATTATGCGGAAAAGGAGTTCATCAAGTTCAAACTGGAAAAGAACAACTGGAATGTATCTAAAACTGCGGATGATATCGATATCCAGCGCAGTCACTTGTATAGCAAAATAGAGAAATTTGGCTTGAAGAGGGTTGCGGATTAATCACCAACCTGTACCCAGAGTTCATACACAAACGTTGCGCAACCGTTTGCGTAAGATTATAACGCGGTTAACAAGAAGCTTTCTTTAATGCGGGTTAAGCGTCAAACTTATCAAGCAGTTTGATTAGCGTGGCAAAGTCTTTTGGATAAGGTGCGTCGATGAATATCTCTTTATCATCCAGGCCTTTGAAAGTGACGAACCTCGCATGTAGGGCAAACCGCTTCATGATGGGCTGTTCTTCGTCATCCTTGGCAATACGGTATCCTTTTTTGATGCCCGACAGGAATACCGGCTTGCCCTTGTACATGTGATCACCAACTATGGCAGCCCGCTGGGTAGCCAGGTGGATCCTGATCTGGTGCATGCGACCGGTCACCGGCTTGCATTCCATCAAAGTATAATGCCTGTAATTTTTTAACGTATTGAAATAAGTTTCGGCGCGCTTACCTTCTTTTCTGTCTATCGTTACGCTTTTATTTCCGTCATTGAGAATAGGAAGATCTATAAAGAGGTCTTTGAAAACAAACTGTCCGTCTACTATAGCATGATAAACCTTGTTGACTTTACGCTTTTCAAACTGTATGGCTACATGACGATAAGCTTCAGGAGTTTTAGCGATGATCATGGCACCGGAGGTCTCCTTATCCAGACGGTGCGCTACCTGCGCATCATCAGAATATTGCTTTGCCAGGCGCAGAATATTTACTTCACCAGAACCACCCCGCTCATCCAGAGAGGCTACAAAAGGAGGTTTATTTACAACGATATAGTCATCGTTTTCGAAAAGGATAAGGTCTTTGAAAGAAGGATATTTCACTCGGTAATTTTACGTAAAGCGCAAAAGTACAAATAAATTACCGTGAGCACCCATTTTCAGCTACGAAAGTTCGAATTTATACCCCACACCTTTGACCGTAGCCACATAAGTTTCTCCCAGTTTTTCACGGAGTTTACGGATGTGCACATCAATAGTACGATTGGTCACCACAACAGAGTCTTCCCAAATGTTCTTTAAGATAGATTCCCTGGTGTACACTTTTCCTGGCTTCGAAGCCAGCAGATATAACAGTTCAAATTCTTTTTTAGCTAAAACTACCTTTTTTCCGTCCTGATAAACCAGGTAAGCTTCCCTGTCGATCACCAGATCTCCAATTTCGACTTTGTTCTCAGAAACCTCATCAGTACTGGAATTTCTTCTCAGTATAGCATTGATCCTGCTGACCAGCGCCCTTGGCTTTATCGGTTTAGCGATATAATCGTCTGCACCTACATTAAACCCGGCTATTTCAGAATATTCCTCGCTCCTCGCGGTCAAAAACACCATGAAAGTGCTTTTAAACTCAGGAATGGCCCTCATCAGGCGACAAGCTTCTATTCCATCCATTTTAGGCATCATGATATCCAGGATGATTAAATCCGGATGAACTTTCTTGGCAACTGTGATTCCTTCCTGTCCGTTACTGGCAAGAAAAACCTGATACCCTTCTTTCTTTAGGTTATATTCAATTAACTCTAAAATATCCGGTTCATCGTCTACAATCAGTATCTTTTGTTTTACAGCGCTCATAGCTTTAATTATTTGTTACGAAAATAGGTAATCAATTATAATATAGCGTTAAACCCATGTTAACAAATTGTTAATACCGACTTGTATATTAACATGAATTTAGGTTTAGCGTAAAGTTTTGCTTAAGAAGGCTTCAAGATCCTCACCTCTAAGGTTTTTAGCTACGATCATACCTTTTGGATCAAGCAAAAAATTACTTGGAATGGCTTCTATATGGTACTGTCTGACCATGTCTCCTTCAAAATCCTTCAGTTCTCCTGCGTGGTTCCAGGTCAGCTGATCTTCAGCAATGGCCTTTTTCCATGCCGCAGCATCTTTATCCAGCGAAACACCCAGTATGGTAAAGTTCTTATCCTTATAAGTATTGTATGCTTTGACCACATTTGGATTTTCCTGTCTGCAGGGTGCGCACCAGGATGCCCAAAAATCGATCAGTACATATTTTCCTTTAAAATCATCACGCTTAACAGATTGTCCGTTTAATCCGGGAACCGTAAAATCCGGAGCCGGATGCCCTACCTGCACCGTTTGCAGACTAGCCATCTTGTTCACAAACTCAGTTACAGTCTTATTTTTTTTCAGGTCTCCGCTGATCTTACCTGCGAAAGCCACCATCTCCTTCTCATATTCTGCCGGGTTCAGCATATTGATGGCGTAAAAACCGGCCAGTGATTCTGTATTTTCATTGGCAAATTTAAGCACTGCCGTATTCAGTCCCTGCAATTCCGCATTGTATTTAGGAGCAACCTGCTGCATGATCGTTTCCCGCTGATCAGGCTGTTTAGACACTGCTTCATCAAATTGGGCTTGTATGGCAGCCATTCTGCCTAAATAAGCATTTTTTGAGGTATTTAATTCCTGTAGTTTATCGGCTTCCTTACCCCCTGAAATGTTGTATGCAAGCATTTTATCTGTAAGGTCAGCGCTGATCTTAATGTCGTCGCCATTTTCAGCAATGACCACATATTCACTATGGCCTGCAGCGATCTTGAAGAACTCCACACCTTCCGTCTTGTGACTAAACTTGAACTCGCCTTTTTCTGAGAAAACTGTAGAATCAAGCGGTGACTGGTTGTTTTGCTGTACCGCATACAGATAAACTTTACTCTTTGGCTCGGCATTCTTAAATTCTCCGCTGATCACAAATTTGCTTTTGTCTTTACATGACGCAAAAGCAACGCTGATCATTATTAACGCATAGACTAGTCTCTTCATAACGCTTGTTTATTTTCTAAGTTTTATTTCAATTTCTCTTGTACCAATTCATTTATTTTCTGGGGATTGGCTTTTCCTTTCGCCAGCTTCATGACTTCGCCAACAAAAAGACCCAGTACCCCTTTTTTGCCTTTTTTATAAGCCAGCACCTGCTGCTCATATTTAGACAACACTTCATCCACGAATTTGATGAGCTCGTCACCATTGTCCACGATCAGCAGGTTTAAATCTGCTGCAAGCTGCTGCACATCAGCAGGTTCAGTATCCTTTTGACTCAATAAAGCGGGCAGCAATTGCTGTAAGGCAATCTGCTGGGTCAGCATTTTATCATCCACCAGGTTGATCACATCTGCCAGCTGCTCCGGGCTTACTTTAAATTCTGTGATCGTGACATTTCGTTCATTCAGCAAAGCCCTCACCGCACCCGTCAGCCAGTTTACCAGGCTTTTAGGATTGTTTACATTCAGTAAAGCTGCTTTAAAAAAAGCCAGCAGATCATGATCCTCAGCGATTAATGTGGCATCCGCAACATTCACATCATAATCATGCACGAGTTGTTTACAGATCTCTCCGGGCAACGCAGGCATATCAAATTTCAGTTGTGCCAGCCATTCATCAGAGATGTGTACAGGCGCCAGATCGGGATCAGGAAAGTAGCGGTAATCATTTGCCTCCTCTTTACTTCTCATCGGCGATGTCGTGCCCTGTTCGGCATCAAAGTTCAATGTGCTTTGAACGATCTTTCCGCCATTTTCCAGAACTTCCTGCTGTCTGCCAAATTCAAAGTCCATTGCCCTGCGTACGTTTCTGATCGAGTTCAGATTTTTCACTTCGCAACGGGTACCATATTCCAGCGTACCTTTTTTGCGAATAGAGATGTTGGCATCGCAGCGCAAACTCCCTTCTTCCATATTGCCATCGCTCACATCCAGAAAGCGGACCAGCTTTCTCATTTCAGTAAGCAAAGCAGATGCTTCTTCAGAATTGCGGATATCAGGCTCGGTAACGATCTCTATCAAAGGCACCCCGGCCCTGTTCAGGTCAACATAGGAGTACAGGTCATCCTGATCGTGCAGGCTCTTTCCGGCATCTTCCTCCAGGTGGATCCGGTTGATGCCAATGCGCTTTTCTTCGCCATTGCTCAAAGTTACGTTCAGAAAACCATTTTGGCAGATCGGCCTGTTGTCCTGGGTGATCTGGTATCCTTTCGGAAGATCTGCATAGAAATAATTCTTTCTGTCAAAGTAATTGACTTGATTTATGGTGCAATTCAGTGCCAGCCCCATACGAACAGCCTTGGCGACTACTTCTTTATTCAATTTAGGCAATGCGCCCGGCAAAGCCAGTGAAACCGCAGAAATGTGCGCATTGGGTTTTGCACCAAATGCGGCACTGTCTGCCGAGAATATTTTAGATTTTGTATTTAGCTGTACGTGGATTTCCAAACCAGATACCAATTCATATGCTGATGCAGAAACTGCTGTCTTCGTACTCATTTATAGGCAATAATGTTACTTACTAAAGTTCATTTTAAGATACAAACATAACCATTTATGCGTTATTAATGCATGTTTGTAGCCATAATTATACTTGTGGCACAAACTTTGAAAACTAATATTACGACACACAAACACTAAAACCGTTAATTCTATGAAAAGATTAATTTTATTGACGATGCTCGGATTCGCATCTGCAATAGCAACAACAGCACAAGCCCAGGTTAGTATCAATGTCAGTATCGGTTCCCAGCCAAGATGGGCCCCGGTATATTACGAGGAAGTGGCATACACACCGGTGGTAACCCGGTATTATGCCCCGGCACCACGCTATGTGTCTGTGCGCAGACATTACCGTTCGGCGCCGGTTTATTACAGCGCACCAAGACACTACAAACATTACAAAGGACATAAAGTGAAATATTACAGTGCCCCAAGACGTCATAATTACCGCTATCGCGAAGTTAGAGGGAACAGATCACACGGTCATTACAAAAGTGAAAGAAGAGACCGTGGCATTGACAGGATCATCAGACCCAGAGGATAATAATTCTTGGATCATTATATAAAAAGCCTGCCTCACATTCTGTAAGGCAGGCTTTTTATATAATGATAACAGAGGTTAAAACTGCGCGATCAGCACGCTTCCGCTCATGTAAGTCATGATCAGCACAACCAGCACCCCTAATGCAGTCAGCCAAACCGGGTGTTTATAATCACCCACAATCCTGGTTTTATATGCGGCGAACAGAATGGTGCATAGTGTGACCGGAAGGATAAATCCGTTGACCACTCCCGCCATGATCAGCAGACTTACAGGCTTTCCTACGGCAATAAATATTACAGTAGATACCATTATGAATCCAATGATCACTTTATTTTCATTGCTGCTGATCTTGGTACTAAAGGACTTAACAAATGATACCGAAGTATAAGCCGAACCGATCACGGACGTAATGGCTGCTGCAAACATCACCAGGCCAAACAGGCGGTAACCCAGGTTACCCGCAGCGAGCTGAAATATGGATCCTGTCGGATTTGTTGCATCCACGGCCAGGCCTTTAGTGATGATCCCCAGCGAAGCCAGGAACAAGAAGATCCGTACCAGGGAAGCCACAGAAATTCCCATAACCGCGCTGGTACTCACCTGCTTCAAAGATTCTTTTCCTTTTATACCTGCATCCAGCAGGCGATGTCCTCCTGAAAAAGTGATGTAGCCGCCCACTGTCCCGCCAACCAGCGTCACGATCGTCATCAGGTCTATTCTCAATGGCACTATTGTTCTCAACGCCGCCTCGGCAACCGGTGGTGCTGAAGTGACGGCAATATAAACGATGACGATGACCATCACCAGGCCCATTACTTGTGCAAACCTGTCCATTGCTTTACCCGCTTCTTTAATCAGGAAAATGGCAATAGCCAGTACCGCAGAGATCAATGCGCCTTCATTCACAGAAACACCCAGTAAAGCATTGAGCCCCAAACCTGCGCCTGCTATGTTACCAATATTGAAAGCCAGTCCTCCCAGCACAATGAGCAATGCAATAAAGCCGCCCAAACCGGGCAATAATAAATTCGCAATATCCTGAGCACGCTTTTCAGACACCGCAATCACCCGCCAGACATTGACCTGAACCGCAATGTCAATCAAAATAGAAGTCAGGATCACGAAGCCAAAACTGGCACCCAGCGATTGCGTAAATACGGTAGTTTGGGTCAGAAAGCCCGGTCCGATTGCTGATGTGGCCATCAGAAAAGCAGCACCTGTTAATACGCTCCAGTTTACTTTCTTCTTCATGGAGCTATGAGAGATAAGGCTTTCAATCCTATATTCTCTTCTTTAAACATAGTATGAAGCCTGGCGGCAAATTCTACCGCATGTTTTCCATCACCGTGCAGGCATATGGTATCGGCCTGTTTCGCTATCTCTGAACCATTCACCGTGGTCACCAGCCCTTCTTTCACCATCCTGAGCGATTGCGCAACCGCAAAATCTTCATCAGTGATCAGCGCATTGGCCAGGCTGCGTGGTGTCAGTTTGCCATTATCCTGGTAGGTCCTGTCGGCAAATACCTCATTGGCTACCTTTAAACCAATTTTGGATCCTGCATTTATCAATTCACTGCCCGATAACCCATACAAAACCAATAGCGGATCCACTTTATAAACCGCCTCTGCGATGGCCTCAGCCAGACCGGTATTTTCGGCTGCCATATTGTAGAGCGCACCATGAGGTTTCACATGGTTTAAAAATCCCCCCTCAGATTTCGCAAAAGCATAAAGTGCTCCGATCTGGTAGACCATCATATCATAAGCCTCCTCCGCACTGATCACCATCTCTCTTCTGCCAAAACCCGTAAGATCAGGCAATCCCGGATGCGCACCTATCGCAACACCATATTTTAGGGCAAGCCGTACCGTTTTCTTCATTACAGCGGCATCACCCGCATGAAATCCGCAGGCGATATTGGCTGATGTGATGTAAGGAAAAATGGCTTCATCATTACCAATAGTGTACGCCCCAAAACTTTCTCCCATATCACAGTTCAGATCGACAGTAGTTGCTGTATTTCCCATGAGTTATATATATTTAAATGTTATGGTCTGCTCCAGCTGTTTAACCTGCTTTTCCCGGAGCAGCAATGCCGCCCTGGCTTCATCTAAAGTA
>NZ_DATHGC010000340.1:0-6602 GCF_035317785.1 Pedobacter sp.
CAGGGATCAATGGTGTCCATATTGGCCCTGGTGCTACGCCGTTGACCCTGATCTTCTTGTCTGCAAGCGCAGCAGACAAAGACCTTACGAAAGCTACAATGGCTCCCTTTGTGGCCGAATAATCCAGCAAATGATCGCTGCCGCGGTAGGCAGTGACCGAGGTGGTGCAGATGATGCTGCTGCCCTCCCTGAGGTATTTCAATCCGGCTTTTACCAGGTAGAAGTGTGAAAATATATTCGTCCTGAATGTTTTCTCAAGCTGGGTTTCGGAAATGTCTGTGATACTTTCCTGCGGATACTGAACTGCTGCGTTGTTGACAATGATATCCAGCCTGCCAAATTCTTTGATGGTTTTGGCTAAAATGGCTTTGCAGTGCTTTTCGCTGGAGATATCGCCAGAAATACTGATTCCTTTTCTGCCGAATTTCTCAACGGCCCTGATGGTATCTTTTGCATCTTCATGTTCATCAAAGTAGCTGATCAGCACGTCTGCCCCTTCCTGGGCAAAAGCTGCTGCTACCGCCCGCCCGATCCCGCTGTCTCCGCCCGTGATCAGTGCTACCTTTCCCTCTAATTTTAAGCCCGGTTTCTTTGGCAGATATTCTGGTAGCGGAGTCATTTTTCCTTCTGTTCCAGGCTGCTTGTTTTGCTTCTGAGCTGGTCTTATGGTTTCTTTTTTCTCTTTTTTCATCTTGTAACTATCAGAATCTGTTTATTAGCCTGAAATCCTTCTTTGAAGTGTAACAATACTTAGGTCAAAGAGTTTGAATGGATGCGCTTTAATAGCCATCAAATCAATCGGGACAGAGGGTCTTTCCTATGTTTTCAGAATGGGTTACAAAATAGTTTTAGCAAATTAAATAAGGCCTATTTTATTCATTTACAGTTGTTATTGTTTATTGTAACAAAATCATTATTTTGCGATTCTTTTAATAAGGGATGAATTTGTTACTTTTAAATTTTTATAACCAAAAAACCACAACATGAAACTTAATTACTTAAGGTTTGGAACAACGGCCTTTGTCTGGCTGTTGGGAACTACACTTGTGGCTGGTCAGCAGCTAACTGACAAGTCAGAGATTGCCCTGAATGACCTGTCGTCGTTTAAAGACGCAGGAAAGTCATGGTCAATTGCCGGTAGTGTAACGGCAAACTTGAATGAACAGAACGCATTAAACATTTCGAAGGGCAGCGGAGTGCTGGTGAATTTGCCAACCAAAAAGAACCACGGTTCAGATCTGCTGACGCTTGCCGAACATGGTGACATTCTGCTTGAACTGGACTATTTAATGGCAAAAGGAGCCAATTCTGGAATTTATTTACAGGGGGTCTATGAAATCCAGCTGGAAGATTCATGGGGCATGAAAAATCCTCAGTCTTCAAACAATGGCGGGATCTACCAGAGATGGGATGATGCCAAACCTGAAGCGGAAAAAGGCTACCAGGGCTATGCACCGCGTCAGAATGCTTCTAAAGCACCTGGCACATGGCAGCACATCAGAATTGCATTCCAGGCACCTAAATTTGATGCATCGGGCAAAAAAACTGACAATGCAAGGATCCTTGGTATCCAACTGAATGGTGTGGTGATTCACGATAATGTGGAATTGTTTGGTGCTACAAGAGGGGCAAACGGCCAGGAAAAAGCTTTAGGTGCTTTACGGCTGCAGGGTGACCATGGTGCGGTAGCGTTCAAAAACATCAAAATTTCTAAACTGCCATCTGCTGCTGCCATTTCGGGAAGACAAAGAGGAGACAATACTGATCCGATCTTTATTGATGCCGCTACGACGCCTAACATCCGTAGTTTTGTATATATCCCTGGTGGACCAGTGGTAGTACACGCTATTTCTGTGGGCAGCCCGCAACAGGTACATTTCAGCTATGACCTTGACAACGGTGCATTGTTCCAGGCCTGGCATGGTGAATTTGTCGACGCTACTCCAATGTGGGACGGCAGGGGCAATGGTTCTTCGAGACCTCGCGGTGTGTTGACTTCATTCACTAAAAAACCTGTTCCTGCTTTAGCTAAACTGGCAGATGCTCAGGCTGCATGGCTTGCGGATACGACCGGCACAGGATTTAAACCAAAAGGATATGTACTGGATGACCAGGACCGTCCGGCTTTCACTTATAATATCTTTGGAACTAAAGTGACCGATGCCATTAAGCCAATTGATAATGGTCAGGGCTTAACCAGGGAGATCACGCTGGAAAAACCGACTGATAACATTTATGCGCTGGTAGCTACTGCATCTGATGTACAAGAAGTATCCAAAGGACTTTATTTAGTGGACGGCCAGTCTTTTTATTTAAAATTTGACGATGTAAAAGACAAACCTGTAATCAGGGATGCCAACGGGAAGAAAGAACTTGTTGTTCTTGTTCGCGGCAAGTTAAATTATTCTATTTTATTTTAAGAGGGTTAGATCATGAAATATACTTTTAAAACGCTGGCAATGCTGGCTTTGAGCTTTAGTTTTTCTACGGGGTTTGCGCAGGAAACACCTAAAGAGGAAGATTTTTATAAAATTAACAAGGTAAAGACACCCGAAGGAACTATCCTGGAAGTCGGCGGACTTGTAACGCTGCCTAACGGTAATCTTGGGATCTCTACCAGAAGGGGTGAGGTGTTCATTGTAGAAAATCCTACAAGCAACAGACCGTACTTCCGCAAGTTTGCTTCTGGATTGCACGAAATACTGGGTCTTGCGTACAAGGACGGCGCTTTATATTGCGCGCAAAGAGGTGAGCTGACCAAATTGATCGATAAGAATCAGGACGGAAAAGCTGATGTTTACGAAACAGTCTATGCATGGCCGCTTAGTGGTCACTACCATGAGTACAGCTTTGGTCCTAAGATAGCGCCAGATGGCTCGTTCTTTGTAACCGGAAACGTAGCTTTTGGTGATGAAATGTGGTACCGTGGCGAAAGCCGTGTACCTATGCGTGGCTGGACGATGAACATTACAGAGGACGGCGTCATGAAACCATGGGCTACAGGTATGCGTTCACCTGCTGGTCCTGGTATGATCGACGGTCAATTGTATTATACAGACAACCAGGGAGACTGGGTTGGTTCTGGTGCCATCTGGAGAATTGAAAAAGGAGACTTTATTGGTCATCCGGCGGGATTGAGATGGAGCGGAAGAGCTGACTCTCCTGTAAAATTGAGTGAAGAGTTCTTCAGGTCTAAAATGGACGAGAGAAGAAATGTAGATGCAAATGGCAGGGCGATCAAACCTGAGAACAGGGTGGATGAAGAATTCAAAACTTTGTTCCAGATGAAAAAGGATTTCCCGATGCTGCGTCTGCCTTCGGTATGGCTGCCATATGGTATTCTGGGAATCTCTACTTCGGAGCCTGTAAAAATTCCTGAGGGTGCTTTCGGTCCGCTTGCCGGACAGATCCTGATCGGTGATCAGGGTATGAGTATCATTTCAAGGGTGTTTATGGAAACTGTAAATGGCGTTGAACAGGGTGCGTCTTTCTTATTCAGAAGTGGTTTCCGCTCAGGAGTATTGCGTTTGGGCTGGGGTACTGACAACTCATTGTTTGTTGGAGAAACCAACCGCGGCTGGGGATCTGCAGGTGATGCCAATGAAGGCCTTGAACGTTTGACTTACACAAAAAATCCGTTTGAAATGAGGGCCATAAGGGCTATGCCTGATGGTTTTGAAATTGAATTTACTTCTCCGGTTGACAGAAAATCTGCTGAAGACCTGAGTTCATATGATGTGGAAAGTTATATCTATAAATATCACCCGGTTTACGGATCGCCTCCTGTAAATTTGGAGCAGCTTAAAGTTAAAGGGGTAAAAGTTTCTGCTGATGGCTTGAGGGCAAGATTGATTGTTGATAACCTTCGCCAGTACTACATCCATACGATTAAGGTTGATGGTGTACGTGAGAAGGGTTCTTCATCTGCTTTACTTCATCCGATTGGTTATTACACATTGAACAGTATTCCAACAGGAGCAAAATTATCAATGAGCGAAGTGAGTACTAAAAACTCGGGAAAATCAGTTAAAGCAAGCACCACACCGTCGAAAACTAAAGCTACGGGGGATAAGCCTAATGCTGATGATCCAAGTGCTGCAGTTGCATCGGCCGACAAACCTATTTCCACTGCTGCACCTACATATGCGCAGGTCAAAGGTTTACTGACCAACTATACTTGTATCGCTTGTCACAACGCGGATAAAAAACAAATAGGACCTGCTTTCCGCGACATCGCAAAACGCAAGTATTCTCCGGAGAAAATCGTTTCTCTTATTCATAACCCACAGCCTCAAAACTGGCCTGGTTACTCGACGGAGATGCCTCCGATGCCGCAGGTTACTAAGGCTGATGGTTTAAAAATAGCCGCCTGGATCAATTCCCTGGCCAAGTAGACAATTCTTGTTCTATAACTGAAATTATTTGGGGTAGTCATCATAATTGACGATTATCCCAAATAATTTTTTTACTTTAATCCCCTCAATCAAATAAACCTAATTTTAACTAATGAACACACTTCACAATTACGATTACATTGTATTCTTCATATACTTTATAATCGTATCTTCCTATGGCTTCTGGATTTATTACAAGAAAAAATCCGCAGTAAGCGATTCAAAAGACTATTTTTTAGCAGAAGGTTCGTTGACCTGGTGGGCGATCGGCGCCTCACTTATTGCTTCTAATATCTCTGCTGAGCAGATGATCGGCATGAGTGGGTCCGGTTTTAAGCTTGGCCTTGCCATATCTGCGTATGAGTGGATGGCGGCAGGTACCCTGATCATTGTTGCGGTATTCTTTATGCCGGTTTATCTCAAAAACAAGATCTTTACGATGCCACAGTTCCTGAACCAGCGTTACAATTCGACGGTGGCGATGATCATGGCGGTATTTTGGCTGATGCTGTATATTGTAGTGAACCTGATGTCTATCCTTTATCTGGGTGCACTGGCGATCAGTGGCATCTCCGGACTGGATATCACCTTCTGTATCTTCGCTTTGGCTATTTTTGCCATTCTGATTACGCTGGGGGGCATGAAGGTAATTGGTTATACGGATGTGATCCAGGTATTCTTTTTGGTACTTGGTGGGCTGGTGGCTACTTATATTGCATTGAACCTGATCTCAAACGACGGAGGTATTGTTAAAGGTTTCTCTATTTTAACTGATGGGGCTTCTGAACATTTTCATCTGATCTTTAAAAAAGATGATCCGAATTACATGGATCTTCCGGGTTTAAGTGTCCTGATCGGTGGCATGTGGATTGCCAATCTGAGCTATTGGGGATGTAACCAGTACATCACACAAAGGGCATTGGGCGCTTCGCTTCCTGTGGCCAGATCCGGACTGTTGTTTGCGGCCTTCTTAAAAATGCTGATGCCTGTGATCGTGGTTATTCCTGGTATTGCTGTTTATTACATTATTAAAGAAAAGATCCCTGGAATCAGCGGCGCAGATTTGCTGACTTCATCAGGTGTTCAAGACCCAAATAAAGCATATCCTGCATTGCTGGGTCTATTGCCTATCGGATTGAAAGGTCTTTCTTTTGCTGCACTGACTGCTGCCATTGTGGCTTCACTTGCCGGTAAGGCAAACAGTATTGCGACGATCTTTACACTGGACATTTATAAAAAAGCATTCAATGTGGGTGCTACTGAGAAAAACCTGGTTAATGTAGGTAAGATCGCTGTGGTGGTAGCCATGCTTTTGGCTGTAGTTCTTTCGCTTATAGTGGGTGATGCGCTGATGGGTGAGGGTAAACAAGGCTTCCAGTACATCCAGGAATATACTGGTTTTGTATCTCCGGGCATATTTGCCATGTTCATCTTAGGCTTCTTCTGGAAAAAGACCACTTCAAATGCGGCATTGTTTGCAACAATAGGAGGCTTTATTGCGTCGGTTCTGCTTAAATTCCTGCCAGGATGGGTTGATCTTTCTCCTTTACACGACTTCGGATGGGCTGTTGCCAATTCAAGCGGTATATTTGAAATTCCGTTTATGGACAGGATGCTGATCGTTTTCGCGATCTGTGTAATCGGTATGTATTTCATCAGTATCTATGAGAATAAAAAGGGTGTTGTGACCAATGGTCTGGAAGTAGATGCTTCAATGTTTAAGGTTTCCAATTCATTTCTTGTTGGTTCTTTGATCATTGTTGCGATGCTGGTGGCCTTGTATACGGCGTTTTGGTAATAGTTAATTTTGATTAGCTCCTCTACGGCTCGCGTTCGGCAGGCGCTTTGAAGGAAGCGCAACCGACCGAATGCCGATCGGAGTAATCAAAATTCAGGGGTATTAAAAAAACAGGTCAGAATTTATTCTGACCTGTTTTTTTTGGTCAAGTTATCCAAGGCTTAGCTGAAGGGCCTATTTATTTCTCGATTTGGTGAAATTTGTGCTGCAGGATTTGAATTAGTCGAAACTACTGTCTAGTTTAGAGTGGGATCTTGTAACCAAATGATAAAATGAATTTATGGAGTAAAATTGTACTCTTCCTTTGCATGTATGTTTGTAATTCTGCCCATGGTCAGCTCTGCGGAACTCCGGGACTGGACGGGCCGGCGAATATTGCAGTCTCCATAAATACTTATTTTCCGGTATCA
>NZ_DATHGC010000341.1:0-8900 GCF_035317785.1 Pedobacter sp.
TTCCAAGCAGGTAGCCATGGATATTCTGTTCACCCCTGCTCTTGTAAATGCCATAGGTCACAATTTCAACCAGTGTGAGTATCAATACTGCCCAGTCTATACCGCTCATTCGAAGTATTTTGTAAATGCGTAAAATATAAGGATCAGGAAGACCAGCCAGCCAATCAGCAGCCTGTAAAACTGTCGCCAGGTTTTTACGAATGGAGGCAGTTCCTGTTCATTTTGCAAAGGGCTTTCAGGTTTCATGACTAATTCTGTTATTTTTTCTTTCCGGACAGCAGGTTGACAAACAAGCGATACGCACCGGGCACTCCTGCAGGCAGCTGCCTGAAGAATGAAATCCCTGTATATACGTACCTTCCTTTACCATAGTCCGCTACGATCAGCGAACCATTTTTAGCAGATTCACCATTGTCATTCATACTCAGCAAAACTGTGTATTTCTTGTCCATATTGGTCACAAAATACAAGCCTCTTTCCTGGACCCAGCCCTCAAAATCCTTATTGGTAATCTTATTGGGATAATTCAATGCCAGATGGTCCGGAGACAGTAAAGTCACTTTTGCATCCTCCTCAGTCACACGGTCTCTTGACAATCCAAATGGAAAAGGACCCAGGTTATCGATCCGAAGCGGTGAGTTCACATTGTACTGGACCAGTAATGTCCCTCCCTCTTCCACATATTTCATCAATTTGGGTTGTATGCCACGCATTTGATCGCTCACATTGTACAGCCTCACCCCTGTTACTATGGCATCATAAACCGAAAGATCACCATTAATGAGCTGGTTCAAACTCAGGTCTTCAACTGCATATCCTACTTGTTTCAGAGACTCAGCCACCATATCTCCCGCACCGGCAATGTATCCTATGCGTTTACCGGCAAACTTGAGGTCAATCCTGCTCATCTTGGCCTGCGTTAAGGGAAATAAAGTCTGAACCGGGATATGTTCATAATTGACAACATGCAGACCCTGATGATAATTTTTGCCATCTACAACGACATTGAGTGAAAAAACACCTTCCGAAACTTGTCCCGCCGGAGTAACTGTAAAATCCGCACGCTGCTCTTCTCCCTTCCTTGCCATTCTAAAATCTGCCTTCTCAGGCACGACCTTCCATCCGGACGGAACCTTAGGCTCAAGCACTCCGGAAGCGTTGTCTTTAAAAGCCCTTAACGTCAGGCTGATCTTTTTAGGCTCATTGCCATTAAAGATAAAAGACCTGTCGGCAGGCGTTGCCGTTACCGGAGGAGCGATGACCAGTGGCTGATAGATTTCTCCTCTTACCTGGTCTGTGTATTTATAAACAACAGGCAATCGTTTTTCTATGACTTCATCACCTATCTTTACCTTAAACAAACCACTTAAACCTATAGGATTTTCCGCCAGCCCTATTTTTGAAAGTGAATCAACGATGTAAGCACCAATACCGTGTTCCTTTTCCAGCCAGTAAGGCTGAGTTATTCTGGCATTTGCAGAGGAGATCTTTTTATCTTCAGAAACAAACCGGTTAGGCTTCAACTCAAAAGAGGCACCCGAATTGCCTTCTATAATACTGATGGGGAAAGCGAATCCTTCTTTGACCCTGGCTATTCCCTGGATCCTGACATTAACGTCATCACCGAGTGCGTAGGCCGAATTTCCTGCGGCGCTTTCCAGCCAGATGCCCGCGCAGGCCAGGATGAGGTCATCCAATTGTACCTGTTTAAAAGGCTTTCCCTTAACCAGCCCTTTCAGCTTCAACAATTTGCTGACCGATTTTGAAGGATCGGCGACATCATATGTGGTATTGATATCGTCAAGCAATTGCTGTATCGCAGCATTTCCCGGGTTTCGGTTTAAAGTAAAATCAATCCCTTCAAAAATATCTTTTTGCGCAGCATCACCTGCCACTGGGGTAAAGAACTCCAGTCCGCCTCCCCTTTGGCTGGACGAACCAAAACCCTGGCTCCTGTGATTGGAACGGCTTTCTGCAGCAATTTCACCATAACTTTTTCCCAACAGCGCATTATATGCACCCACATCAATTTTCAACTGATCATCCGAAGTCGTATTGTTGCCGCCAAAATTAAATGTATTCCAAAGAATGCGTTTGGCCTGCCAGGGTTTCACAAAGGCTAGCTGTTCAGGAAATTGTTTTGGATCAGCAGCAGCAGCGAAGGCCTCATGGGCCAGGATGGCTGACCCAGCATGGTGGCCATGCCCGGCACGGGAATCTTCGGGAAATCTGGTGATGATCACATCCGGCTGAAACTTACGGATCACCCAGACCACATCAGCAAGAATCTTTTTCTTATCCCATATCTTGAAACTTTCATCAGAATTTTTAGAAAAGCCAAAATCATTGGCACGGGTAAAGAATTGCTCGGCACCATCCGTACGGCGTGCTGCGAGCAGTTCCTGTGTACGAATCAGCCCCAGCAACTCAGCCTGCTCATTACCAATTAAATTCTGACCGCCATCACCTCTTGTCAGGGATAGATAGCCTGTACGTACTTTCTTTTCTTTAGCCAGATATGTCAGCAAACGGGTATTTTCATCATCAGGATGGGCTGCGATGTAAAGCACGCTCCCGGTCACATTCAAGGCCAGCAGGCCTTGTTTGATTTCCGCAGCATTCAGTTGTTGCATGCTTTGGGCTTTGGTAAAAAGCGGGGCCGTTACAATGATGAAGAACAGGTATATGCAAAGTCTCATATTCGGATCGTAAAATCCGAAATTACTTAAAAATCCTTAATCTCCTGTTCAATACAAATTAAACTCCGTAACAATACTGCAAAAATACTACAGTTCTTATAGGAGAATTTTGCTGCTTACTTCTTTATCTATGGTAATAAAACCCGGGTATTTGATCAGCGCAGCCCCAACCTTAATACTGGGTCTGATTTTGAGCGTAAGCATTCCTTTCTTTTCAGGTCCTCCTTTACTGCTTTTTATAAATTCAGTGATCTCTCCCATCACTTTGTTATTGGAAATAAAAGGGTAAATGTTCACTTCCATAGCTACCGGCACTATAGTCGAGCCACCCGCAACGACATTTACCGCCTGGTTTATAAAGCCATTGGCCAGTTCCTGATTGTTGATCAGAATTTTATATTCAAACTCATTAATGGCTGCATCATTACTCGTCGGATTAGTAACCTCCAGGTTCAGACGCGCTTTAAGGGGAACATCTTTTCTCAGCAGACCGAAAGCCAGGCCAGGTAAACTTCCCAAATCCATGTCCTGACCACCTACCAATTTTTTCACATCAGTACCGGCTACCATGATCTGCTCAGCAGAGGTAATCCTGTATTTACATTTTTCAAGTGCCTTGATCTGCTGTGCCTGTTTATTAATGCCACAACCAGAAACCGCGATAGCCGTCAGGCAAACCAATAAAATCCTCTTCATAACAGCTATAACGAAATAATATACATTAAATGATTGCCCGGTTCAAATTAGCGTCTGCGTCTGCTGGAGCTTGGGCTAATAAAACGGTCGATGCTGTATTTCCCAGGACCTGTAACAAGCAGGAATACAAAAACAACCAGATAATGCAGGGCCAGCTCTTGCTTATCAAAACCATCACTACCATGCACTATAAATGCCGCTACAAGCATGAGAATGATCAATGGAATTGTCGCAAGCCTGGTGGCCAATCCAAGAATCACTAATATGGAACAGAAAAATTCTGCAAATACTGTCAGGTACAAAGATGCAGGAACACCCAGGCCTATTGGATCAGCAAACTGAAGTTCTCCCCCCGCCAAAATCCATTGCAGTTTCTGATAACCGTGAACAAGCAGGAAAGCCCCGATTGCTACACGCATGATTAACAGCATAAAGTGCACACTTTCGTTGTTAAAATTGGTATTGAATAGTCTTCTCATATCAGAATTCATTTTAGTGATTTAACAGCCAACCAGGTATATTGTTGTTTTCTGAGGGGAAATATAAGGAAATTAGGTATTATCTGACAACAAGAGAAGTAATAAACCCTGAAATTGCATCCTGAAGGATCATTTTCTTCCCAGCATCAGGCTTACCCGCTTTTTCAATCATTTGTATGGACACCAGCCCGTGGAGAATAGAAAAATAAGTATGGTATTTTAAAAAATAATCTGCATCGCTGTTTTTGCTGCCGGCTATTGCATCCTGTATGGTTGTGATCATGACCATGGTCATGGTCTTCATCTCCTCAACTTGGTTTACCCGATCGCATGCGGGTATCCCCAATCCAAACATGAGCTGATAATACTCTTTATGTTCAAATGCAAAATCCCAGTAGGCATGGGCAATGGCTTCTAGTTGTACAGAAGGCTCAGCATGCTGAGTTTTTGCAAATTGCAACACATCCGCCAGCTTCTGAAAGCCCTCTTTGGTAAACTCCAGCAGAATGGCTTCTTTATTTTCAAAATGATTATAGATCACCGGAATGCTATATTCTATCGCATCGGCTATTTTTCTGATCGATAAAGACTGCCAGCCGTCAGTGAGCACCTGTAACCAGGCAGCCTCCAGTATACTTGTTCTGAATTCTTCCTTCTGCCTTATTTTGCGTTCTGCGATGCCCATACTAATTAAATTTAATTAACAGTGTTAACAAAAGTAACATGTTCATCACACTAATAAAAGTGTTTGCGGATTTCTGACGTTAATCCAACAATCAGTGCCATCTCTATTCCTTTAATTTCTTTAGCGCCTTAAAAAGATCATTCTTTATTACCAGTGCGTCCTTCCACAGATCCCCCTTCTTTTTCAGCCTGTCCATGGTATTAAAAATGGTATAGTTTTTCAGGTCAAGATCTTCGTTCACTTCCTTCCAATCCAGCGGGGTAGAAACCATGGCGCCTGGTTTTGGCCTTGCAGAATAGGGCGCCGCTATAGTTTGCCCCCTCCGGTTTTGAAGAAAATCAAGGTAGATCTTGTTTTTTCGCTTGGAAGGGCTCCGTTCCAGACTCGTCGTATCCGGATGCTTATCCAGCAGCAATTGTCCGAGGTATTTTATAAAATCTTTGGTAATGTCATAATCGTATTTGTCCCCTACGGGAATAAATATATGCAAGCCTTTTGAGCCCGATGTTTTGATAAATGCCGTGATCTTCATTTTATCCAGCATTGACTTGGCCGAAAGCGCCACCTTGACGGCCTCTTTAAAATCAATGTCATGCGGATCCAGGTCCAGTACCGCATAGAGCGGATGATCGGGCTTTTTATACCTGCTCAGCCAGGGATTGATCTCTATACAGCCCAGGTTGACCATCCATAACAATGTTGCCTCGTCGTTACAGACAAGGTAATCTATATCCTTATCGTTACTTTCCGAATAAAGCGACGCTGATTTTATCCATTTCGGGACCTTATCCAGATCCAGGTCCTTCTGATAAAATCCCGGTTCCTCAATACCATTTGGATGTCTGTTTAGTGAAAGGGGCTTGTCTTTCAGATAAGGCAAAATGTAGTCCTTTACCTCGCTGTAATACTCGATAAGCCGGCCCTTTGTAATCTGCTCTTTTAGCCAGTAAATCTTGTTCAGATTGGTCAGCTTCACCTTCTTTTTACCAAAGACCAGTTCCTTGTCCTCTTTTTTAATGCTATCTGTTAAATCTTCCATATCCTTTACTTCATTATCGTCACCTCCGACAGGTGCTTCCCGCACTACTTTATCCTGTTCCTTGTCAATACGCAACCCTTTAAACACTGGATGTCTCAAGTGCTCATCTTCTGTCCATTCTGAATAGGTCACGTCGCATACGAGTTCCGGTTTCAGCCAGGTAAATTCTCTTTCTTTATGGACGTTATCCCTTACCGGCTTGCTTTTCCGCACCAGTCGCTTCATTTTATCAAATACATCCTTCAGCGTTTCCTCATTAAATCCGGTACCGCAATTTCCAATATATATCAGCTCGGAACCCTGGTACATTCCCAGGGCAAGCGAGCCAAAATAATGCCTGCTTCCCGAAGGTTTGGAATAGCCGATGATCACAGCTTCCTGCGTGTTCTGAAGCTTAAATTTGAGCCACAGGTCTGTGCGCTTATTACTCATATAAGTACTCTCCACATGCTTGGCTATCACCCCTTCCCAGCCATGTTTTTCAGCTTCAGCCAGAAACTCCCTGCTTTTTCCCTGAATATGTCCGTTATAAACAACAACTGGGTTGTTCAGCCCTTCGATCACTTTTTGCAGCAGTTCCTTACGCTTCAGCAGTTCCATGTTCCTGATGTCATGACCATTTAAAGCCAGCAGATCGAACACATAAAACTTAAGCGCCATTTTTTCGGTTTCTGCATTATAGTTCTGCAATTTCTGAAAATAGCTCCGTCCATTTTCATCCTGTACCACCAGCTCCCCGTCTATGACCGCATCCAAACCCAATTCAGCAAGCGCATCAGACACCGCTTTGTATTTTTCTCCAAAGTCTATCCCGTTTCTCGAAATCAGCTTCACTCCACCCTTAGCTTTGGTATAGGCCAGCGAACGGTACCCGTCAAGCTTTTTCTCATAGACCCAGTCCGCGTCGTCAAACAGTTTATCAGACAGCTTCGCCAGCATTGGCTTGTAATCGATCTCCTCTATTTTTTTTGCAGGGTTGTCTTCTATTTCTTCTTCTACCTCCCGATCCGCTACTTCCTGTACAACTGTCTTCTTCTCTTTCTTAGCTTCCTTCTTAAAATCAAGCCCTTTTTTCTTTACAGTTGCACTGACCAGATCTTCGCTGTCAAATGCCTTCTTTAACGCATAATCATCGTTATGCTTGATCAGGAGCCATGCGTTGTCTTCGGCACTTTTTATTTTCACCAGGGCAAACTCCCCCTTCAGGATCTTACCATGCAATTTAAATTTCAGGCTTCCGGCATGAAGATCTTTCAGCAAATCATTTTCTGATCCCTTATCCAGTGCTTCATAGCTTCCCTGATCAAAAATATCCACCACACCTGCACCATAATTTCCGGCAGGAATAGTCCCCTCAAAGGTACGGTAGTCATAGGGATGATCCTCCACCATCATGGCGAGCCGCTTGTCCTGAGGATTCAAAGAAGGTCCTTTGGGTACAGCCCAGCTCTTGAGCACCCCGGCCATTTCAAGTCTGAAGTCATAATGTAATCTTGATGCATGGTGTCGTTGTACGACAAACATCAGTTTAGATTTTGCCGCTGACCGGTCAGGCTCCACCGCTTTTTTCCCGGAACCGGGCTCTTTGGTCTTGGTGAAATCTCTTTTTTTGACGTATTTTTCCAGGTTCATAACCGAACAATTTACATCAGTTACAACAGTTGAAAAAGACTATGGTTTGCCGGTGATGTGCTTTATGATCTTTACCGCATGGTCCCTCGAATTCTCAATGAACCACAAATGTGTATCCATCCCTCCACACACCACGCCCGCCAGGTATAGTCCTTTCCTGTTGGTCTCCATTGTTTCGGGGTTGTGCGCCGGAAGCAGTTTTTCATCTTCGGAAAGCGTAATACCAAATCTTCGCAGCAGTTCAAAATCGGGACAATAGCCGGTTAATGCCAGTACAAAGTCATTGGGTAAGGTAGTCTTTCCACTTTCAGTCTGAATATCAGCTTCATGTTCCCTGACTTCCAGAAGCTCCGCATTAAAATACGCAGTGACGCTGCCCTCCCCGATCCTGTTGATGATATCGGGACGCACCCAATACTTTACACGTTTGCTGATCTCCGGAGCCCGGACTACCATGGTCACCCTGGCGCCCTTCCTATAGGTTTCCAGCGCCGCATCGACAGAAGAGTTGCTGGCGCCAACTACAATTACATTTTGCATAGCATAATAATGCGGGTCTTTGTAATAGTGCATTACTTTTGGCAGGTCCTCTCCCGGGATATTCATTTTATTAGGCAGGTCATAAAAACCGGTAGAAACAATGACATTCCTTGCCTGATAATGACATTTGGAAGTAAGAATCTGAAATACAGCTTCTTTATCTACCCGTTCTACAATCTCAAACAAACGCACATCCAGAGAAAATTTAAGGCTCACCCTTCTGTAATATTCCAGAGCTTCGGCACGGGTAGGTTTCGGATGATTTGAAACAAAAGGAACACCGCCGATCTCCAGTTTCTCCGAAGTAGAAAAGAAAGTCATGTTTTGCGGATAATTATAGAGGGAATTGACCAGACAGCCTTTTTCTACGATCACATAGGTCAAACCTGCCTCCTGAGCCTGTATTCCGCAAGCCAAGCCAATTGGCCCGCCACCAATTATAAACACATCTAAAACATCCATCACCGCTAAATTAACAAAAAGCGGAGCCACTAAGCCCTAAAAAAGATCCGCTTTTTGTAAAGAAAATAACAAATGCCCCATTCAAAAGCAAAGATACACAGACAGGATATCAGTTCCACTATATGTTCTGGAACAGAGACCAGATCCAGCAGCCCTCCAGTGATGGCAAAAACATAACCGTTGAACCAGCGTGAACCCACAATTTCAAAAAACAGGTAAATGAAAATGGAATTCATTCCAATAATCAGAAAGAAAGACAAGTATTTTTTATGATCGAGCACATCGATCCACCAATATAAAAATGCAAGCATCAAAAGACACCATCCTCCCGAAACCAGGACAAACGAACTTGTAGCAATCTTTTTGATCATGGGAGTAACGCCAGCCATATCCAGAGCATACCCAAGCAGCAAACAACAGAGGCCGGCAATGACCAGGGTCTTTACCTTTCCTAAATCCAACCTGCTGCTCAATAAGATTTTCCCTGCGATCATCCCCCAAATGGTATGAGCTGCCGTCGGCAAGCAATTGATGGCCACCCAGCCACCCGAATTGATCTTGTTCATTAAGATCAGGTCCATATAGTTCCCAAAGTTTTGCTGGTCGGTAAACGGCTGGTCAAAACCGCTGATATACATGTATCTGTACAATACTTCAGTCAGCAGGAG
>NZ_DATHGC010000342.1:0-2971 GCF_035317785.1 Pedobacter sp.
CAGGTTCAGGCGCTCATCTTTTGATTTCTTGCTGATCGTCATGTTGTAAAACTTCCAGCCGGAGCGGTAACCCTGCAACTGCAGGTTTTTTGCACCAAAGAACCCATAGAAGTCAACACTAAAACCCTTTGGAAGCTTGTAGCTGCCGTTTAAGGTCAGCTGTCTCATCAAACCTTTATTACTGATACCAAGCGTACCACTTTCCAGCCACACATATTGCGCGGTCAGTCCGGTACCCAGGGAAAATGCAGAAGAAGGTTTCCAGTTAAACGTAGCTGACATGCCCAGTCGCTGGTTCTTACCCACATTCCTCCAGGTGCTTTCAAAGATGCCGTTACCTAGTGGGCGGCGGATGTTTTCAATGGTATTCCGGTTGTCATTGAAGAACAGTACAAAATCCCTGAACAATTTAGCGCCGTTGACCGAATAGCTCAGTTGGTAACGGTTCGTCAGTTCGGGCTCCAGCTCCGGGTTGCCATACTGCAAAGTCAGTGAATCGCTGGTATTAACAGTAGGGTTCAGGTAGGAGATATATGGACGTACCAGTTTCATCGCATAACTCAGCTTAATACTCGTTTTATCATTTATCATCCTGTTGAGCAGTAGCTGCGGCACCAGGTTATCAAAAGAAGGGATATTGACACTCTGTTTTTTGAAAACTGCACCGAGTTCCGTTTTCTCATACCTCAATCCTCCGCTCAATCCCCATTTACCAATTTTCAGAGTGGTATTGGCATAAGCAGCATAGATTCTGTTCTGGTAGGTAAAATCATTGGAGCGCAGGGCGTCGCGCTGGAAGCTGCCGCTTTCAAAATCATAAATATCAAACAAACTTTCGCTCTTCGCATTTTTAGCCAGAAACTTGGCACCCGCCTCCAGTTTCATCTTATCGGTAAAGGACCGCGTATAGTCTGCCTGGATCACAAAATCATCATAAGTTGTGGTACTAAAAAAGTTCTCCCTGTACAAGCGCTGCCCGTTCTGCTCTAAAGTATAATCACTGATACCTTTAAACGGCGCATACATTCCCAGGATTGAATACTCGTTTTTTTTATCCGCTGACATGCCGTTAAAGCCAATATTATAAGAGTTGCCATTGTTTTTGACCGGACTTTCCATATTGCGCTGAAACAGGTATTCCTGTGTTCCCTGTATTTCCCTGTAGTTGCCGGCTACGCTTGTTGTTGAATTAGGTGACCGCCTGGCACGGTAACCGATATCAAAAGTGTTTAGTGAATCCAGGCTATAAAGCAGGCTTGCCCCGCCAAAGAAGTAATCACCCGACTGTTTGGTCTCGTTGCGCTGTATTAGCGTCAATTGGTCTGCGCGGCGTCTCAGCACAGAGCCGTTCCTGTTCCAGTACTTCTGATAAAAAGCATCCCCATTAATCAGAAAACTGCCTCTTTTGCTGTGTACATCGCCCATAATACTTTCAGACCGGTTGCCTGCTACACCGCTTACATTTCCATTGGTGGCATCATCTCTTATTTTCCGGGTAATGATGTTGATCACCGCATCTGCCCCTTCGGCATCATAACGGGAGGAAGGATTGGTGATCACCTCGACCCTGACTATATTTTCTCCCCTGATGGCCCTTAGCGCGTCAGCTATAGAGGAAGCATAGATATCGGAAGGTTTCCCGTCAATCAGCACTTTAATATTTGAGCTCCCGCGGATGGAAAGCCCGCCATTTGCGTCCACACTAACCATAGGAACTTTTCTGAGCACATCCGATGCATCAGAACCAGCAATAGCAGGCAGACTTTCCACATTGAAAACTATACCGTCCACACGCTGTTCGATCAAAGATTTTTGACCGCGGATGGTGATAGTTTTCAGCTTGATAGGCTTCTTTTTCTTGGCGGTGTCGAGGCTGCCGGAATCTGTTTGGACTGAATCCTCACGAACATGAAGCGCCCGCCTCCTGAGCGAATCAGTTTTAAGGCTGTCAGGACGTTGCGCATGGACAGAACAAAGCCAAAGGCTGGCCAGGATCATAAAGAAACAGGTCTTCTGATACATTGCTTTGTTAATTTATTAAACTTTTCTTCTAATGGGTTTCGTAGCCCGGTTATTTGGCTGCGGGATAATCAGGGATGTTCCTTCCCAGGTAAATGTTACGTTCTCCTTTGTACATATTTCCTACATCAACGATCTTGACGATACCGCTGCCGCCCCGGTTTTCCAGTTTCTTTTTCTTAGCCTCCGTAAGCAATGGATCATCGGAAAAGAGAAATTCATCAATGTAATATTCATTAATACCCGGTTCCTTTACCGTGACATGTATGTGTGCCGGCTCTGTGCCACCCGGATAGGGTGCAGGACGCAGACAACCAAATTTATAAAAGCCATTGGCATCTGTGCGTACCCAGCCGCGCAGGTAGCCATGCCTTTTTGCCCATCCGGTTTCATTTCCCTTTTTCGGGTAATGACCGGTGGCATCAGTGTGATAGAGGTAGAGTACCACATCAGGCGCCGGGGTTTTGCCGTCTGCCTTGTAAACAGTACCATTGATCCCCATTGGCTTCTTACCATCCCAGCTGACATCAGGGAGTGCCGTAAACGATTTGATTTGTTCAAAAGGAACGGGGCTTTCATAAATGGCCTCGCAACCCTCGCAGGGACCGCCCACTTTCTTTTGCTGCGCCATTGAGTCACAAGCAGTGGCGATCATTAAAACGAAACATATAATGAAATAATTTTTCATGGCTTCAGGATTATTAAATCAGAAATTATGAGTCAAAGGTCAGAAATTATGAGTCAAAGGACGGGCAATTAAGCCAATGTCGGGAATTTAGTAGAGGTAAGCCGCATATTTTAGACGAACGACAGCATGATAACCTGCTTTTTTATCAACAGCTCAATTCTTTTTATCTAAATTTATAGTACCCATTCGACGAACTATGAGTTTTTTAGATCAACAGTTTATCCCGCCATTCTCTCGGCGTTCCGTAACCGTTAAACATGCACT
>NZ_DATHGC010000343.1:0-6113 GCF_035317785.1 Pedobacter sp.
TGAAAGGCATTCCAGCATAACGCCTTCGCCAACCATTCCGGTTGTTCCTGTAATGATAACTTTGATCGGTTCCATATATTTGTCTTTTTCCAATTTGATTACATTCCCTTTGTCGTTTGCCTGTTAAGAGCCTTGTCCGTAAATGAGATTTCCCCTTCAATCGAATCCTGTTTCCCCCTTTTTTTCAAGGGTGAAGTAAATCGTGTATGGTCGAGAGAACCTTTTTCACCCTCCCAGCGGAATCCCGCAAAAAGTACCGCCCCAGACATTGCAAGCTTACCCGAAGTCTTTCCATATCTAGTTTCCAGCGCCTGCTGCACTTGATTGAATTCTTCCTGTGTATATGCTCTTGATTTTGTTCCAAACCTGATATCAATACGGGCAAGCTGATCTCTGTAAAACATAAGCCGAATTTCTGAGACTTGTACATTAAACACATTCTTCAGGGAATCCCCGTTATAGCGGTACACAGCTAGATTTTTACCATTTAAAATCGAAGCCGTATCCCGTTGAATGTCATTAATCTCCCGGACACTCGTCCCGAACCTAAATATTGAGAAGCCTCCCGTTGAATCCGGATCTTTAACAGACTGCGCATTAATGGTAATGCCAGATAAAATCAATGCAATTAAATATAGATATTTCATAAGAGTCGCTTGGCTTATTCAAGATATCAATTTTCCTCCATAATACCCAAACATCTAAATATTAAAAAAATAGGTATATTCAGTGCTCATGAGTACACAGATCGACATTAAAATAAAAGAACTCAATATCAACCACTACTCGGTTCCTGAAGGCCAATTAGAGCGTTTGCAGGCGTTTATTGATGAGTTCCATACCAATGAAAGATTTGAAAACTACCGAAAAGACCTCATTTATCTTAAGGCCGATGCCCTGGCCAGCGCCCAAAAACACCAGGAAGCAATCGAAGTGTTTTACCAACTTTACCAGGACGAGACCTATATATTCCCAACTTTAATTGCACAGCGAATTGCAGAACAATTGCTGTTGCTTAAACGCGAAAATGAAGCGCTCACGCTCATTGAAGATGCATTAAAAAATGAAGCCAAACCAGTCGACCGGCTTTTCCTTTTATTTTGTGCGATCTCCAATCTGGATGATGCAGACGCCAAACTTCAACAACATACCAGTCAGATTGAGGAAATTTCACAATTTCTGGGCATAACCATACCGGCAAAACATAAAACATTCTCCGCTAAAATTACTTTCTTAAGAAACGAAAGTAACAAAGCCGGCAGAAGATTCACCAAATTGATGATGAACAATAAAGATTTGCCAAAGCATGAACAAATTGGGTACCATCACCCTAAAGAAAACCCAATGCGCATAGAAAAATCAATCCTGATCAACACTACACCCGACAAAGTTTGGGCGGTCTTTACCAATCCTCAGCTTACCCAAAAGATGGGTGGTTCCTATAAAACCGATTGGAGCCCTGGCTCATTCTTCGGCTGGCAAAGCCTTTCCGGCACTCAGATCACCTACGGAAAAATAATTGAATACCACCAGGGTAAATACCTGAAGCACGAATTGTTCACTGGCGAAGACATGCAGCAACTTTCCTCGGTGATCACCTACTCCACTGTCTCAGAGCAAGACCATACCATACTGCAGGCCAAAGAAGAATTGGCGGTTAAGCTCACTGATGAAGAATTAAGTGATGCGGCAAGTGGTTGGGAGGCAGCTCTGCAGGAATTAAAAAGAGTGGCGGAGTCCTGAATGGTATCCCATAAATCGCCCACTTGACAGTCCTCGCTATCTTTTGCTCGTCTTCAAACTTCCTGCGGATCTGTCGGTAATATTCCTTTTCCTGTTTTGCTGTCCCACTACCTACTTTTTCAGAACCCTTGTCAAACTAAACCCTTCTATAGAATACTCCTCGTCGGCAACAAACTCTTTGTTATGACGATAGGTCGTATATCAAACTATAATGGTACCTTTAAAATAAGGGAAATGGAATAACAGGATTATAAGAAATCCAGGAGACATGTCTGCTCACAAATAAACCATCAAGATGAAAAACGTTCTTTTAATCGCGCTTACATTAATTGTAAATTTTGTTAATGCACAAACCTTTACAAAATATGTTGACAATACGCAGAGCAATGGCCAAGGTTTTTGTTATAATGTAACCATTAGGCTTACGCTATTGAGGATGGCTGCTGCGCCCACAATAAAATCAGCAGGAAACAATACAGAATACACAGTAGAATTAGTGAAGGTCGATGTGGATAAGAATAAAGGATGGTATCAAGGCGGAAAATTATATAACTGCGCACAACTTGACGGAATTTGCAATGAAAAAAACTTCAGCAGCATCACCTTACAACTCGCATACAATTGTGGCGGGAAGGAGATCGGCTCGAATTCATGGATGTTTTATAGTGTAGGTGAAAAACAAACTATGGAACTTCAGCCCAAGGCGGGCTGCTCATCCCCCGCAGTTTCCGGGATTGACATGGTTAGCATCAACAACAATGACAATGCAAGTATCATCAACTATAAAATACAGCAGCTGAACAAGAAAACAGTAGCTACGGGACAAGCAGACAATAATGACAATCCGTTAGCGGCGAACTCCAAAACATCAAACAAAGCTACTCCAGCCTCAAATGACCTCCTGGTGCGACTCGATAAATCAGCAGATAAAAACAGTTCTCAAACAGGATACGAAACCGTCAAACAAATTTCTGATGTCGTAACCCCATTGATAGAAAATTGGGCTGCAAAAAGAGAACAAAAATATGAAGAACGAAAAAAAGTAGAAGAGCAGAAAAAGGACATCACACGTTCAACAATAATAAAGCAGGGAACTACTACAAGTCAACTGTACGAAAAAATGGCAGAAGCCGGGGATGTAAAAGCTATGGTCTATGCCGGTGCCGGATTTTGTTATACCAATACGGAGAAATTTTATTACTGGTTGAAAAAGGCTGCAGCGTTAAATGATGCAGAAGCATACTGGACGCTATATTACATGAACCCGGGAGGAGACCCGCTGAACATCATGAATGCTCCAAAAACCGCCGAGCAAATCAAATGGCTGCATCAGGCTGCCGAACTGAAAAACGATATTGCAATGCTAACTTTGTGGTTTGACATCTATAGCATGAAAAAAAGTCCGTACTACAATCCCGATAAGGCACTGGAGTATCTGTTAATTGCCGCGGCCAATGGCAACCTGGAAAGCAAATCGCTATTGGCCTTATTTTATGAAGAAGGAAAGCTGGCCTATCGGTTTAGCAATAAGAAATTCAAAAACCCTGCAAAAGCAATCGAAACCTACGAAGCACTAAGTAAATTAAATGATCAGAAATACAGTCCCAGAGCACTTGGCGCAATTGCCAATATGTATGAAATGGGGATTGGCGTTAAAAAAGACAAAGCTAAAGCTGAGCAATACAGACTACAGCAGCAAGCCTTGAGATTGCAATTGGGAGAGGTATTTTACATTTATGGGAATTATCGTTTAAAGGGTATGTATTATTATAGCGCTGTTTACCAATGTTATGCCGCATATGGAAAAAAAGACCAGGGAGTCGCGGAGGCAAAGGAATTATTGGAAGGTGTCCTCAGGAAAACAGCAACCCAGCGGCCTGAACTGCTATATGTCAATGAAATCCTATTTGTTGACAATATTGACAGGGCAAAGGTTCTTTATCAATTTATAAAAGTAGAGGCAGCAGCAAACGAAGATATTACCGTACAAGAAGATATCGCCTTTGCATATGATAAGCGGTCGGCGCCAGCGTCATCGGAAAATGGAGCTTTAACTCCAATAAAAGCTGGATGGTGAACTTATTTGCTGCCTTTCTGTCTACCCATTGTAAGCCATAGCCTTCGAGAGTTCCTCGTTTAGCAAGTACTCCGCTTTCAATCTATCCAGTTTTGCCATAGCGCGATTGTAAGCATCTTCTCCAAGCAACAAGTAAAGCGGTGGATTTTCCATATGAGCCAGTTCAATAATGGCAGCAGCAGCTTTATCGGGGTCGCCATTTTGCTTGCCGTCTCTTTCCAGAAGTAGTTCCTGGGCATTATGGACCGCAGTATAATCCCGAATGGTATGTTGCCCGATGTTGATCGAATCCGCATTTAGAAAACTGGTTCGAAAAGCGCCAGGAGCGACTACCGTTACTTTAACACCAAACTCCGCGACATCCTGGGCCAATACCTCAGTCATTCCGACAACCGAAAATTTAGTGGCCGCATAAACAGACCAGCCGCTTGTGCCGGTAATACCCGCTATTGACGATATATTGATAATGTGACCCGACATCTGGGCCCGCATATAAGGCATCACCATCCGGATGACATTCAGCGTTCCAAAAACATTTATTTCAAAGCAATCTCGCGTCTCGCGATCACTTAATTCCTCAATGCTGCCGCCGATGCCATAACCCGCATTATTGATCACCACGTCAATACTTTTGAAGGCGGCATTTGCCTGATGAATGGCGCACCCGACGCTGTCCTCGTTGCCAAGATCCACCTCCAGCGGGAGAAAATTAGGCTCGGTAATACCTACAGCCGCTACCAGTGCATTTAGATCGCGGGACGTAGCTGCAACATTCTGACCCGCCTGAAGTAGTTGTCTGACCAGACTTAATCCAAATCCTTTAGAAGCGCCCGTAATAAACCAAGTTCTGATGTTCTCCATATTTCTTTTTGCTTTCATGATACAAAAGTATAACAGAACACATACGGAGCGTATACGGTATTCAAACCAATTGTTACGAAATTCAAACAAGACGAAACGCTGAAGGCGTGGTACTGGTCTGTTTTTTGAAAAAATTATTGAAATGTGTAGGTGCTTCAAAACCCAGGCAGTAGCTGATCTCGGAAACGTTCCAGTCTGTATGGCGCAAAAGTGCCCTTGCCTCGCTGGTCAGACGCTCCATAATATGGTCCGTGGTCGTTTTTCCAGTCGTTTGACGGACAGCACGGTTGAGATGGTTCACATGTACGGATAGCCGGTCGGCAAAATCTTTGGCCGAGCGCAGGCCAAATCTTTGCGATGGAGATTCGATAGGAAACTGCCGCTCCAAAAGTTCTGTGAAAATAGCTGTAATGCGTGAATTGGCATCCGGGTGCTGAAAGAGCCGGTCGGAAGGCTGGATCTTCATGGCGTAATGAATCAATTCAGTAACATAACTGCGAAGGAGGTCATATTTAAAGATGTAATCAGAATTCATTTCCGCCAGCATCTTTTCGAAAATGGCCAATACGTAGGTATCCTGCTCGTCATTAAGCACATAAACAGGATTCGCTCCTGGAGAAAACATCGGCAACTGAAGGACATTGTTGCGCAGCATCTCGGTAAAAAAGGACTCCTTGTAAATGCAAAACCTGCCCCTGTTCCTGTCATTCAGGTTTTCGAAGGTATAGGGAACTATTGGATTAAAAAAAACCAATGCCGATCCATCCATCTCGATACTTTTATCTGCGTAATGAATGATCCCCTTACCTCTGAACAAACTGATCTTATAAAAATCCCGGCGACTGTACTGGACAGGCTTTGCACCAGGATGAAAACTATCCTCAGATCTGAAAACATTAAAGTGCCCGATATCCTGGCTCAGGTTATCAGGTCGCCAATTAAACTTTTGCTTGTAAAAGTCTTCCAGGGTTTGTGTAGGTGCCATAAGACAAAGTTACACAATTCAAACTAAATCCAGACAGCCCCTTCGTGAATTTATACCAGCACCGTTCCGCCATCAATCAGCAAACTTTGTCCCGTACCGAAACTCTGTTCCATGAGATACAAGAACCCTCTGGCAACATCCTGAGCCTCACCAACCCGCTTGAGCAGTAACTGATTGCCCAAATATTCGTACATAGCATCACGATCTGTCTGCCGCATGGCGTCCCATAAATTTGTCCTGATCACTCCCGGAACAACGCAATTGACCCTTATGGGCGCAAGTTCCACAGCCATAGCTTTTATCAAACCTTCTACAGCTCCGCAAATACTCGAAGCCAATGCCCATCCTGCACCAGGCCGTATACTCGCTGTTCCACTGGTGAGAGAAATTGATCCCCCGGCGTTTATATTCGGGCTTGCATATTTCACAGCAGCCAATGCGCCCCAA